>DAWL01000071.1 GCA_002505935.1 Euryarchaeota archaeon UBA226
AACTCTATCCAAGAAGTATCTCTCCTCCCAGTATGTTCCAGCGAATTCACTACCCCACAGATATGCTGAAAGTCCAGTTGCAGGTCCAATTAGATAGTCTGGACACATATTCCCCAAATCGCCTTCGTCTTGATCGAAACCATAGGAGCCGTAAACTCCGTTGTGCATTATTGGTGCTCGTGCTTCGTTGCTTCCGTTACGCCACATCAATTCCATGACGCCTATGAGGCCCGAAATTGGGACAATTGTCGCTAGGTGTTCATTGCCGAACATCGCCGCTTGCCATGGGGTTGAACCATCATACGACTTACCTATCATTCCGACTTTGCCATTGCTCCAATTCTGGGAGCCTAACCAAGTGACTGCCGCATCTACTCCAAGTTGCTCAGCAGTGCCCATCAGGTCCATGCAATGATTAGAACGTCCTGTGCCCATCACTGAAACCTGAGCAAAAGCGAAACCGTGAGGCACTAATTGTTCGATGATCATCTTGCCTAACCAAGTGCCCGCTTCTTCAATTCCAGGTGTTTCCACCGAGGGTTCGTCGAAATATGGGCCGAATTCAGCGATTACCGGTACGGTTTCTCCCTCATCCAAGATTGGTACCCAAATCGCAAGGCTGACCATGCCATTCGGCGCAGAACCCCCTTCCTCTATTGGTAAATCGAAATTAACGAAATGGTGTGTTCCAGTCCACAATTGCTGGCCATCAGGTCCAGTCTTAGTTCCATTTTCTAGGACGTAAGAATGGCTACCATTGGTGGAAAAATCCAGTTTATGCCTATCCCAAATGGGATTGTTTTGCTCAACCAGTTCATCAATTGCTTCCTCTTCAAGAGGGGCTCCAACCACTCTGCTCATCAAGATGAAAACCATTACTACAGCTATGGTTGCGCCCAGTGCGAGGTTAAGTGAATCACCACTTTTAGCCTCGGCTAGAACGGCATCTCCGCCCTCTTCGGTATCGAGCAGCATCGCGTCCATACCTCGCTGAGGATATTCTCACTAATCGTTTATTCGCCCTCCTCAGTTGAAGACGAAAGACGGAATTCCTCTAACAAAATTGAGTGAATCTTGAAGAGCGCCTTGGATTCTGATTCCAACTTACAATTCTATTCTTTAGGAATGATCCATCTGTCTCCGGATTTACCTTCAGGAATCATGCCAAAGAATTCAATCAATTCGTCCTTCTGGAAACTATAAATTTCCATTTTAAATCCATCTGAGTTATTCAACGAGTAAACAATACGGTCTCCTTCATCCTCACTTCTCATTTCCAAACCTTCTATGGGAAAATTCTCTTGTTCCTTCATTTTGTATGTTTGACCGAAGTACTTTTTTACGGTACCATCGGTAATACTAAATTGTATTTTTAATTTTGAGATACGGTCTAAGATCAAGTACCCTATTGCTTCTAAAATCACAATTAGGACAATGACTTGTTGAGCCCCTCCGAAATATGTCCATCCCTTGTCATTGGGCAGGATGTTCCAGATAATTATCGGTATAATCACCATTCCTAGGATTGAAAAATATTTTATGTATTTCAAAAAATAATAAGGTTCCAATATTATTTCTTTATTCATGACTATGCGTAATGAATTTTTACTATAAGTTCATTGCCGACATTCAATTTAGAATGCGGTAATAATCCCTGCAGTTGCAAACCATGCTCCAAGCATACTTCCAAGATTTGTAAGGGCAGTCACCAATAGAACTCGTCCGGCCCGGTTAGACCAGAACAATTTCATCTCATCGAGTTTGAGGAAATCTTTGAGGTCCTTGGTCGAAGGTTCTCGTACTACCAATTGAACGTAACCGGCAAACCACCCCGCTGCTAATGCAGGGTTCAGTGAGGTGATCGGACTGGCTATTGCAGCAGTCAATATGGCTAGAGGATGCCCCCTCGCAATCATGCAACATATGGCTGCCATCGCAGCGTTGAACAGCGTCCAGATGGTCAACATCTGGTATAGGTCGCCCTCGGCTCCAGTATAGAGGAACCATCCCATCAAGCCAAAGACCAAGAGTGGAATTCCCCACATTACGACTTTCCAAAGCGGATTTGGACGAGGTACGATTTCAAGTTCTTCGATTCTTTCTGCAGTTGTCTCTCTATTCTGCAAACGCTTGCTGACGCCATCCAAGTGCCCTGCGCCAATTACTGCCAGAACCTTTCCCTTACTCCGTTGACTTTCGATTTTGGTTGCTAAGTATTCGTCTCTTTCATCGACCAATACTTCACCTGCAGAGGGGGCTATTTGCTTGAGTTCTTCCATCAATTCGCTGAGCAGGTCTTTATTCGATAGCAATTCATTAATTTCGGGGATATCTTCCTCAGAATCATCTTCAGGAGCCACCAATCCCCATAATATTCTCCACTTCTCGCGCAGACCCATATTTCGCCATGCGCGCCTGAGTGTGATCTGTATGTCTCGGTCGACCAATGCAACTTCGATATTCTTCTCTTCGGCACTATTCATGGCGCCTAGAAGTTCTGCTCCAGGTTGTACTCCTTCGTCCATGCCAAGCCTTCTTTGTTCAGCGGCGAGCATGGATTGGAAGAGGACCAATGGTGCCTTGCCTTCTTTGATGACTTTGCGTAGCCCTTCTTGGTCTAGTCTACGCTCATCCTTCAAGGCCTGTGCCCTGCTATTGCACAATTCGATGGCGACTACATCAGGCCTCCACTCCTCGATTTGTTTGTCGACTAATTCCACAGAATCTTTGGATACATGTGCAGTTCCAATGATTCTGAGATTCTCATCGATGTCGACGATTGGTTCATTCTCAGACTCCGACAACTAAACACCTCCATTAATTGCAGAATTCATCTTTGCAACGTCGAGATGTTCTGCCACATCATGTACTCTTAGGATATCTACTCCAAGTTTCTGTGCCTGAGTTGCCACGGCTAGAGTGCCCGGTAATCTGTCGGCAGTTTCTTCACGTTCAGTAATGGCCCCAATCATCGATTTACGAGATGCTCCCCAAAGTATTGCAAAGCCTTCAGGGCCTCTTTCTATATCTTGAAGCAAATCGAGGTTGTGTTGCAAAGTCTTTCCAAATCCGAATCCCGGGTCGAGAACAACATTCTCTGTGTCATGTCCTAAGTCAACCAACTCCCTTGCTTTGCTGAGTAATTGTGCATAGACTTCTTCGAAAACGTTGAGGTAAGTTGGGTTCTCCTGCATATCTCCCGGTTCTCCTTGCATATGCATTATGCAGGCTGCACAACCTCTTTGTGCGATTAATTCAAGCATTTTTGGATCTCTTAGTCCGCTAACATCGTTGACCATATCGGCTCCTGCATCTAGGGCCGCTGCTGCGACCTCCGGGTGCCGAGTGTCTACTGATATCCATACATCGGAAGAACTCCGCAATTCACTAATGACTGGAATTACTCTGTTCAATTCTTGTTCTATGGAGACTGCTTCCGCTCCTGGCCTTGTTGACTCTCCGCCAATATCTATCCAATCAGCGCCTTCTGCAATCATCTGTAAGGCCCTTTCGAAATCGCCTGAGCGGCTAGCCGAATGGAATGAATCAGGAGTGCAATTGATGATTCCCATCAATCTAGGCCTACCATCGGCATGAGCCCTAAGAGCTCGGCGGCAATCCCTAACCCCTCTAGAACCGGCCATGACGTACCCCGTGAGTCAGGCATCCTTTATCAGATAAGGTGCGCGAGCATTGCGAGTATGGGCGCGGTTGAGGATGCGGCTGAGGATGCAGAATCTGCTGTTTCTTCAGAAGATGACGTGGCCATGCCTAGTCCGCAGCAGTTAGAAATCGCAGAGAATATTCTCAACCGTTTGAACCCCAAAGATCGGCATGAATTAGGGAAGATGATTCATCATCGGTCCTTGACTTGCGGGGGTATCGCTGCGGGATTAGCGATATTCTGGTGGCTCTCGATTCAACGGATTGGAGATGATCCAATAAACCAGAGCGAGTCTTTGGTCAAAGGTATTACTTTCATGACACTTTCATATCTTGTTCCAGCGGTAGTATTCTTTGCATCAATACTCAATGCTGCTAGCCGTGAGAAGGGTCAACCCGGTCCTGCATTAATTGCCGGTGCCATGTTCTTGGTAATGGGCTTCTTTTCCTTTGAACCACTTGTCATGGGTCTCCTTGACTCAACGGTAGAAGTGGGTAATGCTTTGTGGCAAACTCTCCGTCTAACGATTCTCGGTGTTGGTTTCTTCTTCGTAGCCAAGTTGTTCATCGAGGCCTTCCTGCTGAATTGGGTCATGCGTCTAGAAGAGGCATTTTCGGGTATGGAGATTTTGGCGATCGCCTCGCAAGAAATGTCTGCTCCTGAGCCTGAGCCTGAGGATGCTGAACAAGCGGACGCCTGAAGAAGTCAAGGCTAGTGCCGAGATTCATGTGCGCCGAGGTGGTTGTGCTTAGACTGGGTCATCGCAAAGGTAGAGATCCACGAATCACCACTCACCTTGGGCTTGTTGCCAGAGCATTTGGCGCACAACGTTTGGTACTTGCAGGAGACGAGGACGAGGAGTTGTTTGCTGGGCTGCATTCGGTATCAGAGAGTTTCGGCGGTAGTTTGCAAACTGAATATACCGAGAAGCCCATGGCATGGCTGAAGAATTTCGTTAAGACAGGTAAGGCAGTACATCTAACCATGTACGGACTTCCATTTCGCGAAGTGATTCCCGAATTGCACAACAATGTTCCTTTGTGTATAGTCGTGGGCGGTGCAAAAGTACCTCGACAAGTATACGATATCTGCCATCATAATGTCGCCGTCGGCAATCAGCCGCACAGCGAAGTTGCAGCACTTGCCCTATTCCTAGACTCTTACGTCGAGTCACCTCCTGTTTTCGATGATGCAAAGTTGACAATAGAGCCAAATCAGCGAGGAAAAACTGTCCATGAAAGTGGCGATTAAGATGAAGGTTTAGCGGCCGTTAGATAGGTAATCATCTTAGAGCCCACTTTGGGACCAAAGACGATGTCGGCGGGGCTCGCGGCACAAGGGGGATTCTGTCCCGGTGCATCTACTGCTTCCGAAGGTAATGCTCCAGTGTTCACTGATGCCGCCGATTCCTTACTGCATGCAATCTCTCCAGCCCCTGCTGAACAACCAATTGGATTGCTTCTATTAGCTGATGGTAGCCGTTTTGAGGGTTTGTTATTCGGAGCCTGTGGCATTGCTGAAGGTGAGTTGGTTTTCACTACTGGAATGACTGGTTTCCAAGAAAGCCTGACAGACCCTAGTTTTGCAGGGCAAGTTCTTACTTTCACATATCCATTGATCGGTAATTATGGCGTTCATCTTAGCAAGAGTGAATCCGCTGGAATCTGGCCGAGAGGAGTTGTTGTCCGTCATGCCATGCGCGAGCCGGACCACCGCGATTCTGTTGCAGGGCTAGATGAATTTCTCAGGGCACATTCAGTGACGGGAATCGAATCTATCGATACTAGAGCGGTGACTCGCAGAGTAAGAGAGCACGGTACCCTATTGTGTGTACTAGGTCCCGCTGATGAAGAAAAGGAAATGATGCGGCGCTTGCAAGAGATGAAGGCCCCTGACCTCGAAGATTTGGTCGATGAGGTTTCTATCGATGAAGCGGTCTTGTTGAATCCAGGATTTGATGCACCCCGTCTTGCTGCTTTGGATTGTGGTATCAAGTACAACATACTTAGAGAACTGTGCCGTAGATTCGAAGTTCTCTGGTGCCCTCCTGATATCTCATTTGACGAACTTGTCGATGAATGGAAGATAGATGCAATGTTTTGTTCCAATGGCCCAGGCGACCCTGCCCATCCGGGTAAGGCAACTAGAGCAAGAGAAACTCTAGCTGCGGCAGTAGCCAAGGGCCTGCCAACAATGGGTATCTGCCTTGGACATCAACTGCTTGGTTTGGCTTGTGGCCTGAGCACTTACAAAATGAGGTATGGGCATAGAGGTGCTAATCAACCAGTTCTCGATTTGGTAACGAACAGCGTTGCAATAACCTCTCAGAATCATGGTTTTGCAGTTGAGGATCCAGAGAAGGGAATGCTGGCCGCTCATCCGAGTGGTGCTAATAGCGGACCTCAAGAGAATATCACAGGACATCGAGCGATTGTGCGTCACGTTAACGCCAACGACCGCACAGTAGAAGGGTTGGATATCGAAGATAGACCCGCTTTCAGTGTACAGTATCATCCCGAGGCTTGCCCCGGGCCACACGATGCCTCTCCGCTTTTCGATAGGTTTGCAGAGATGGTAAGAGAATACATGCGAGGTGATAACGATGCCTCGTAGAGATGACATCCACAGCATCATGGTACTCGGCAGTGGTCCAATCAGAATCGGACAGGCTGCTGAATTCGACTTCAGTGGTTCTCAAGCCTGTACTGCATTGAGAGAAGATGGTTTCAAGACCATCTTGGTTAACTCCAACCCTGCAACCATTCAGAATGACCCTGAGATGGCAGATAGAGTCTACATCGAGCCATTGTTACCAGACGTAGTCCGTTCGATAATCGAGAAGGAGAAGCCAGATGCTTTGCTTGCGGGCATGGGTGGACAGACTGCTCTGAATATTGCAACAGAACTTGCCCATGCAGGAGTCCTAGATGAGTTAGGAGTGGAGTTGATTGGTAGTGACTTGGATGCCATCGATAAGGCTGAGGACCGCGACCTGTTCAAGCGCGTATGCGAATCCATCGACTTACCAGTCCCATATGCTATCGCTTGTAATTCAATGAATGAAGTGCTAGAAGCTGCTGAGGACATAGGTTCCTGGCCCTTATTGGTCCGGCCCGCCTTTACCTTAGGTGGACTTGGAGGAGGAACTGTTTGGGACAAAGGACAATTGGTTGAGGTAGCAAGCCTAGGGCTACGAAACAGTAGAATCCATCAGGTCTTGGTCGAAGAGTCGATTCTAGGATGGCAGGAACACGAGTACGAGGTTATGCGAGATGCTCACGACAATTGTATCGTCGTCTGCACCATGGAAAACATCGACCCCATGGGAGTACACACCGGTGAGAGTGTGGTTGTAGCACCGCAACAGAGCCTTTCGGATGCAGATCATCAGCATCTCAGAGATTGTGCTTTACGATTGATTAGGGCTCTGAACATTTGCGGGGGTTGCAATGTACAATTCGCCTTCAATCAGGCTACTGGAGAGGTTCGAGTCATCGAAGTCAACCCTCGTGTTAGCCGTTCCAGTGCTTTGGCTAGTAAAGCAACAGGGTATCCAATCGCCAGAATGGCCGCTAAGATTGCAGTTGGTTATACTCTAGATGAACTGCCAAACCCCATCACAGGTCATGGTACTACTGCGGCCTTTGAACCAACCTTGGATTATTGTGTAGTCAAGATTCCACGTTGGCCATTTGATAAGTTCCGTACCGCTGACAGAACTCTTGGAACTTCAATGAAATCAACAGGTGAAGTTATGGCGATAGGACGTTGTTTTGAGGAGGCCTTCCTCAAGGCTTGGTCTTCGCTAGAAACCGGTGAGCCACACCCTCGGCCATTGACTCGTGCTGATGAGAGCGATGGAGAAGGCATGGCTGAGAGAGCCAACGAGCCGCTCTCTGATACCACTCTTGTGCAGTGGCTAAAGGTTGCTACAGACAAGAGGATGGGTGCGCTGTTTGAGGCCTTCAGAAGAGGATGGGGCATCGAGAGAGTGCACGAGATTACTAGGATGACTCGTTGGTTCTTGCATAGGTTCCAGTGTATGGCAGAAATTGAATCAAGTATAGTCAATCATTCAGGTAGTATAGCCAGTATCGAAGCAGATGACCTTCGCTCCTGGAAGAGATTTGGATTCACAGATGCCCACATCGCAGATGCCAAGGCTGGGTTCCTTGCATCTGGCTGGAAACGCCTTCCTGATGCAGTTTCAGAATCAGCAGTCATGCGCCGCAGGCACAGTTTAGGCATACATCCTCGTTTTCGAATGGTGGATTCCTGTGCTGCTGAATTTGCCGCTAAGACACCATATTACTATTCCACATACGAAGGGGATGGAGAATCTGGAATCGATCTTCTGCCCAACCTCGAACAGCGTGATAAGGAAAGGATGGTGGTAATTGGCTCCGGGCCTATTCGTATTGGACAAGGAATCGAGTTTGACTATGGTTGTGTGCATGCGGTGGGTGCAATCCGTAATTCGGGTAGAGATGCAATCATCATCAACAATAATCCAGAGACAGTATCAACCGATTTCGACACTAGTGACCGTCTCTATTTCGACCCACTGTCATTAGAGTGTGTGACCGAAATTTTGTTGCGTGAAAATGCACATGGTATCCTATTGCAATTCGGAGGACAGACAGCCATCAACCTCGCCTTGCCATTGGAAGCAAGATTGCCAGAGTTGCAAGGCCTTGGTCTTGCTACAACTATCATGGGTACTTCCACAGATGCAGTTGATGAGGCTAGTGATAGAGAGAGATTCGAGGCCTTTGCCGAGCGTTCCGGATTGCGGATGCCTAGGGGTGCAACCGGTACCAGTGCAGATGATGTAAGGGCTGCAGCCCACAGCATCGGCTTCCCTGTGCTGATTCGTCCATCCTATGTTTTGGGTGGAAGGGGAATGGAAGTGCTAACAGATGAAGAGCAATTACAGGCTTACCTCGATGAGGCATATTTGGCCCCTGACAAGCCTTTGTTGGTCGACGAATACCTTGGACATGCAATCGAACTTGATGTCGATGCGGCTTGTGATGGAGAGGAGGTATTGATTGGAGCAGTCATGGAACATCTAGAGGAAGCAGGAATCCATTCTGGTGATTCAACCTGTTTCATTCCTACCCAGACCATTTCGCCAAGTATGTTGGCCAAGGTTGAGGAACAGACTAGAATCATCGGTTTAGGACTTGGAATAGTGGGCTGCTTCAATATCCAATTTGCTATTCAGAACGACCTTCTATATGTTCTAGAAGTGAATCCTAGATCTAGTAGGACCGTTCCATTTGTCGCCAAGGCCACTGGTGTTCCAATGGCTAGAATCGCAGCGAGAGCCACTATTGGAGAGACTTTTGCTCAACAGGTGATTCCAGAAAGGCGTAGCGAATTAGTATGCGTAAAAGCGCCAGTGTTTCCATTCATCAAATTAACAGGTCTTGATCCAGCCCCCGGTCCTGAGATGAAGTCTACCGGTGAAGTAATGGGTTCCGATCCTGATGCCGATGTTGCTTATCTCAAGGCGAGAATGGCTACTGAAATTCCGGTGAATACAGAGGGCGGAGCCTATGTCACGGTGCGTTCTGCAGACAAAGAGAATGTTGTTCCTGTAGTCAGAGATTTGCTGGAACTAGGATTCACAGTACATGCTACTCCTGGAACTGCAGATGTAATGAGGAGGCATGGGCTGACCGTCAAGACCGCCTATAGAATTGCAGACTCGCAGCAGCCCGATGCATTGAACTTGATGCGTAGTGGTAAGATACAGTTCGTGGTTAACATTCCTACGATTAGTGGAGGAGCAGTTCGTGATGGCAATATGATGCGACGTCTTGCGGTTGAGATGAACATCCCCTTTGTCACTACTCTTTCTGGTGCAAAGATGGAGGTCGCTGCAATACGTGCGGCAAAACGTGGACCAACTATTCCTCAGCGTCTGAAGGTTTCATACATCAAAGAATGAAACCTAAGGCAAGTACGCTGGCCCAACCTATGTTCAATATTGCATGACCAGCCATCAAGCCAACCACTGACCTCTCCCTCAGTGCGATAATGTCTCCTAGGAATCCAAGAAATAGGGCTAGAAGAATAGCCCCTGCCCATCCCATCGACGGAGCTAGAAGTTCTAATTCATAGAGGTGTAGAAGTATCCAAAGAACATTCTGCAGCGCTATTGCCGGTGCTTCACCCCATCTGTCTGCCGCTTGTAGTAACACAAAGCCGCGCGTCCATAGATCAGTCACCATCGCCATTACACAAATGGTTGGCAATACAATGAGCCAATCTGACAAACCCGCGGTGTTGCAATCGCTATTACTAGACCAGAATGTAAAGCCACACATTTGGGGAGGCCATAGAAGAAATGCGGCTAGGGCAATGCAGTACAATCCAATACCCGTTCCTAGCACGAAGGTTGCTCTATCCTTGGACAAATGCATCCCTAATTCCTTTGTAACTGATTCATTACTTCGATATCTCTTCAGCCACCATACCGCCGGAACTACGTATACAAGAATCATCCTCAACATTCTGAAGATTGCAGACCCCCATCTCGAAGATAGCCATGGGTCTACCCAATTTACCTGTACAAGATACAAAGCGCCAGCAGCAAAAGCACTGACAATGATTACTAGAATGAATGCTCGTCCACCATCGGTACGAGACATGCCTACCGCCTCAGCAGGCGTCGTATGCCTCGATGATGTATTTGGTCAATGGAGATGTCCAAGCCAATTCTGACAAGCCTTCTTCTCCCTCAGAGGAGTATACTTTCACAACATCTTCAACTCGAACGTTTCCTTCTGAAGAGCGTGCTAAGATGGTCTTCCTTTTGACGGTCTTTCCAGTTCCATGCGGGTCGTAAACAGTATCCAATGCTTCCTTCAGGAACCACTCAGGTTTGTCGCTTGGATCGTCTCCCTCGAACTTTTTCTTAGGGCGCTTGGCGCCGAATAACCCTCCGGCTTTTGCGGGAGATTTCTTCTTACCAGTAGTGGCAGTACTGCTACGTTTGCCACTACGCGAAGCCCCTCTAGAGACCATGCTGCTTTTGACATCTTTTTCTACATCTGCTCTGATGTCATCTTCAAGTTCTTCTCGAATCTCTTCCTTGAGTTCTTTTCTGAGTTCCTTTTCCAGTGATTCTCTTAATTCTTCCTTGACCTTTTCTTCGTCAACCTCATCGAGTCTGGCTTTGAGTTCATCTCTTTCATCGGTCACCTTCTTGAGATTCCCAACGAAATGCGCTGCGACTTGTATCAGTGCAGTTTCCATTGAGGCTTCCAACTGCATCGAAACTACTTCCGAGGAATGGTCTCTCCATTTTCGCCATTGCAACATAGTATTGTTATGGATGTCCGAACCACATTTCGGACAGAAACTACGCTTTGGAGGTTTTAGAACCGGAATTGCTCGCATTGCATCAGGGTCTATACCTTCGTTTTC
>DAWL01000015.1:0-740 GCA_002505935.1 Euryarchaeota archaeon UBA226
GAGGCACAGGCTGCGATGACGCAGATGGAGGATTGCGATTCATTGAATGAGATATCAGAGCGTTGCGGTAGTGCTGTTCGGGATCACGACGAAGCGATATCTACGGCTTGGTCTCTGGGAACTATCGGTCTGATTACCTTGGCTTGTACGATGATTCAGGTACATCGTACGGATTCTTCAAATGAAGCCGAAAGTGAATAATCAGATCTCAACTTCGATTGTTTTTCCTTCAACCTCTGAACCGTTGAGTGCATCTCTAACGTAAGCTGCTTTGGAGGAATGCACTTCTAGGATACTTCCATGAGAATCGATGCTGACATCTCCTAATGCCAATTCGGGTAGTTTGATCAAACCCATTGTATGCTCTATCAGACGTCGCTTAGAGATTCCATCTTTGCTATTGAGGTTCAAGCGGAAAGGAACCATTCCAAAGACATCAGCTACTTCGCTCCAATCATCAACTTGGCGAACCGGGTCTCGAGATACAGAATCAGGAAGTTCTGGGGCTTCACAATCTGTAATGTTCAATCCTAAGGTTGAGCGTAATTTATTGATTGTAGGAACATCATTTCGGGTTACGAATGACCAGGCTTCTCCTTTGCGGCCAATTCTTCCAGTTCGACCAATTCTGTGTACATAAGAATCCAAATCATCGGGCAAGTCATAGTTGATGACCCTAGAAACATTGTCGACATCCAAGCCTCTTGCTGCAACATCTGTGGCGATGATGATGTCGAATT
>DAWL01000015.1:1114-9455 GCA_002505935.1 Euryarchaeota archaeon UBA226
AAACCAGTTGCAGTAAAGCGGTGTTTGGCTAACCTCTCTACAAGCATGTCAACCATTCTCTTAGTATTGCAGAAAATGATTGATTGACCTTCATCTTCTTGACTCAATATCCTTCCTAAGGCCCACAGTTTGTTTGCCCTTCCAACTCGAATGGCTCTTTGTTCTATATCTGGAACATCCAATTCGAATTCGCCACTACTAACATGAATGTGCTCAGGCATGAATTCATTGGCCGCATCGAGAATCTCTTGCGGGAAAGTAGCGCTGAACAAAAGGGTCTGTTGGCGATTGCTCATGCGTTCGATTACCCACATTATATCGGGCATGAAACCCATGTCCAGCATTCGATCGGCTTCATCGAGAATGAAGTGCTGTGGACTTGCCAAGTCTATGTGTCCGCGTTTATTCATGTCCAAAACTCGTCCAGGTGTTCCGACGATGATATCTACTCCAGCGTCAAGTTTCTTGGCCTGTTTATCGATATCTACTCCTCCATAGACGCTGATAATCTTCAATCCTTTATCGCCTTGAATAGCACTGAATTCTTCTTTTACTTGACTCGCTAATTCACGAGTAGGTGCGAGAACTAGAGCCTGCAGGGTCCCTTTGGGTTGACATTGTTCTATAATCGGAATTCCGAATGCACCAGTTTTTCCTGAACCAGTTCTTGCTTGTCCGATGACATTGTTACCTTCCCTTGCAGCAGGTATTGCCTCAAATTGAATCCATGTAGCGTTCTCCCAGCCTAGTTGGGCAATCCCATCATTGATGGAATCTTCAAAGCCCCAGTCGCTGAATTTCTGTTTGGTTATCATTTTCCTGCCTCCACTCCAGTTCCTTCACGGGCGCCGAGTGGGGGCGCCCAACAACCTGCATCAGTAGTTCTCGCTCTCAGCCTCTTCCTTCTGGATTTCACCCATCCAGTAGCGCTTGGCATTCTCATAGGTCAGAGGACGTCGCTTCTGCCTGACATGTTCTAGGATGTATTGTCTGAACTTGAGCATCTTGGCACGGTTGATTCCCTTTGGAGTCTGACCTTCCCACAGCCTGTCGAATTGTTCTTCTCGGCCGCTGACACCATCTTCTGACATTGCTACACCTTCGGTGGGCCGGCGACCTGAGCGACTTTCTTAATCCTGCCGCATCGCATCTTGACTATCGGGAGTACTAGAATCATTGTTCTTCAACATCTTCCTAGCATCGGTTATCGCTTCTGGAGGTGGCTTATCTTGCATGCTGGCAATTATCTCTTTGTCCCTTGCAGGAACAGGTTCCGCTGGTGCTAGGAAAGCGTTCTTTGTCGCTTCATCTCCTTCGAGTTGTTTGTCAATAATCAGTTCTTCGAGGTCCTTACGCAATTCTTCCACAGTCTCCTGTTTCAGTAGATCTGTGGCTAGTTCTCGAGCGCTGTCCTGTGAGTACAACCTTGGAATCATCGCAATGCAGGCTCTGCGTACTGCTACGTCAGCGACACGGCAGCCATCGCTAACCAGAGTTTTCAGGCGAGTAGATGAAGAATCTAGTAGATTGAGGCACTTCAAAACCTTTGACCTAACCTTTTCATCGCTGTCAAATAAGGCTGATTCAGCCATGAGCAAAGCAACCTTTGGTTGATTCTCTGCCAATGGCCTTAGAGTGTTAGCGGCTCTCCGCCTTACTTCGTCATCCTCATCTTGTAAGCACCAGAGAATCAAGTCCCAAACCTTTGCACCGGATTTCTTCACCAATCTTGTCAGTAGTGATGCCGCATCTCTTCTCAGGCTGACCTCCTTTTCTCTAATCAGTCGATCGATATGGTCAGCAGCAACTTCGGGCCAAGAGTGACACAATGACCGTAGCCCTTTCCAAGCTTCATTTCTTCTTGCTCTAATCGTATGTCGAATTTCGATATGCAGTAAGGTATCTGTGCCTGAAGGGAAATCTGGAGCCATCTCAGCAAGACATTTTGAAGCTGCTTGACGGACCATGAGGATGTCGTCATCAAGTAGTTCGGCCAATAAATCGAAGAGGCTATCTGATTGCCTCTGTGCGCAAATAGGTAATACTTCTATAGATGCCAAGCGAACCTCTGGATTATCTGCAGACAATCCTTCTACCAAAGCACTGTGCATCCTATTCACATCGCTTGAAACTAAACGAGGCAAGGCTCTGATTCCTGCGGGTCTGCCGATTTTCAACTTCCTTCCTTCGTATTGCAACTCAAAGTTAGGAATTTCAGCCATTGCAAGAGGAATGATCATTTCTTCCGGCATTATACTCCAAGGCCCTCTTGTCAACTTCTTGACTTGACGTTGTTTCTGTGGCCGCTCCTCTCTTTCAAGAGGCCTACCCGTTTGGGGGTGTCTGGCGACATAATCCCTCGACATCTATACCACGGCGGGGGCGCGCAACAGGTCCCATGCCATGAATGTGTTGTGAATTAGTCAATTAGAAATCAGCACTCAACAAAAAGAAACAAGACTTCTACCTTAGTCCAACAAATATGGGCAGACTTCCAATGGTAGCAGTATCTTTGGTGTCTGTGATGCTACTTTCGGTCCTGACTCCATTCTATGCAAATGATGAGAGTTTAGAATACGAAACAATTGCAAGTGTTGTAATCAATGAAGACAATTGGTCGAGCAATGGTGCCAGTCGTACCGGTTTGAATCTTAGCGAGCAGGGTAAACCTTTGCTTGAGCGCCCTGAATTGCAATGGACAGTTGTATCAGGGACGCCGATTGGAGTTACAGGTTCTGCAGCCGTTGCAATCGAGGAATTGAATCAAGTATGGTTCATCGGAGGAAGAGAAGATCCAAACCCCATTCAAAATAATGACGAGCAGGCATCTAACTCTGTACACATTTACGACGTTATCAATGACAGTTGGACTACAGGAACTGGTATGCCTAGTGCTCAACAGTATGCAGGTGCTGAGAGGATTGGAGACAAGGTACTGGTTTTTGGTGATTGGTGGCCAACAAATAGTAACCCGGTTAAAGAGGCTACTGGGATGCTGCAGATTTACAATATGACTAATCAGACTTGGTATCAGGGGGCATCATTGCCCGATGGACATGCTGTGGGCAACGCTGGAGTAACTACGATGGATGGTTATCTCTATGTCTCAGGTGGAGTCAAGAAGAATACAGGTCAGAATCCCTCCAACAAAACATTTCGATATGATCCGGATATTGACGAATGGATTACTTTGGCAGACATGAATCGTTCTAGATGGGGTCTGACATTGACTGCTTTTGACGGAAGGTTATATGCCATGGGTGGTGCAAATCATACCTCCTCCAGTTGGTGGATTGCACCAGTCGAATATGATGATGTAGAGGTCTATGAGCCGAGCAATGATACCTGGTGGGACTTGCCAGACATGCCCAAGACGTTGTTCGGACATGCAAGCGTAGTCCTTCACGAAGAGATTCTCATAATAGGAGGAAGGTATGGTTCAAATTCCAAGAAAACATGGGGTTTTGACCCTCATTCCGGAGTATGGCAATATCACGGTGATTTGCCAATAGGAGTATTGGACCTCACAGCTGCTCAAATTAATGGAACAGTAGTTGCAGGAACAGGAGAAATCTCTACCTATCTATATTCAACATGGAATGTCATGTATTCACAAGAAGTGAATACTGCTGGTAATGTTAGTTGGCATGAAGGCTGGCTAAATTCAGCCTCTATTGATATGAGGCCTGGGGCGGAATTCACTTGCCGTCCGACCTTGTTAGAAATAACCGCTAATACTCCAACTGGTACTCACATAGAGGCACAGATTCGTAGTCACATGCAGGCCGCTGGGCTTTCTTCTTCGATGTGGCAAGGCCCTGATGGTAGCATCTCTAGTTGGTTTGAGCCCGGCAGTACTACTCTACCTTCAGTCGAAGCCAATCACATTGAGTATAGAGTAAGAATGGCTACAGAGAACCTACAAGAATGGACAATTCCAGAATTGGATAACATCAAGATTGAAGCAGATCACGTTGGATTCCATCTACCTCCACCGTCTATCATGCATCCGCGCGCCGAACCGACTCAGATTGTTACAGGGCACCGCATCTCTACGGGTTCTGTGAATGATGTGCTATGGCTGTCAACAGCCGATGCTGGAGAGCCTTCCCTTTGGGCTAATCTAAGCAGAACCCCTGCTGGTGTTCTCAACATTGATGACCCACATGGGCTATTGTTAGCAGGAACCACTGTTAATCTTCTTTCAGTTGATTCAGGAGGATATAATCTGTCTTGGAATCTATCATTGGCTGATGGAATATCCGCTAGCACCATTCGTTTTGGCACTAGTAGCGCCAATAGCACTGGGGCAATATTGGAGCACTTGTTAACCGATATCACCCAATTGGATGATTATTTAGAAGTGCAGATGTCAGAACTATTGGCAAGATGGGGAGGCAGTGATTGGTCGGATTATTCAATCGGTGGAACCATTTCTGATGGAGCAGAGATCAAGGCCACAGTACTTCCAGTGTTTCCATCAACCGGTACTGAGTACGATGGTTCAGGAATAGATACTAGATTATCCGCCTCCCTAATGATGGAAGATGTTACTGGAACAGTTGGCTGGTGGAATACTTCGACGGAGTGGACCACTCTTGAATCGAGTAGAGAACATACTTTGCAATTACCCCCTGGTAAAAATGGTTCTCTTGAGGTCCAAATAGAGGCACGGTCAGTATTAACTTACAATATGACTAGCGGGGCTGACAAGGTAGTTTTGATGGTGGATGATTCAGGCCCTATTCTATACGATAGCATCCCCGAAAACAACTCTTACATTAACGCCCAAATGAATCGCAATGTTTCGATTACCCTTTGGGAACCCGGTGGCTTAACTCTAGACAGTCTTGCTGTGCACGTTTGGGTTGAAGGCGATAATGATGGAAACGACACCTCGCCATTGGATGGAATTGCTCAGATAGAGGAATTCATCGAAAAAGTGTTCACCGCAGAGCAATATGGAAATTACGTATATCTGAATTTCACCGTTGACGATACCTCAAACAGTGATCACGGTAGAGTCGAAGTGATAATTTCAGGGCATGATATTGTCAACCATCCCTTCCCGGAGAATGGTGCAACTTCTCCTTTCTTGACTTGGCAGACAAGAGATTCGCGCAATGCTGTTCTAGAAGGGATCATACCAAATGGGACTGTTGTGGCAGGTAAGGGCTTGAGGCTAGAACCGGGTGTTAACTCTGGCTGGATTATCGAGTTAAGCGATGCTAATTCTCTAACTGACATACAGAAGGTTGAGTTGAGAATTGGAGGAGATTCGCAACTTGGAGTGCGTTGGTTATCGGGGGGGGAGGGGTGCAATTCCTTGGATGACAGACTAATCAGTGAGAGTATTTCTTGCGTTGCAACCTATTCCGAGGACTCTATGTTCTTGGACATTTCATTTGCTCCTACGTGGCGAATAGATCTAACTCAAATTGAGTTGGGTAAAGTAGAGATTCTTGTTGTTGATATCGATGGTAGTGTTTTGTTTGATTCTGATGAAACTTGGTTTTTAGCAACAGACTTGGTAGTCAGTAATTTGACTATAAATGACATGACTGGTCCAGTTTCTGGAGTAGTTGAGAATGGGCACGTGTTGGCTCTCGGGGATACCTTACAGGTTTCTGCATACATCGAGCATAGTTCTTCAGGCATTGCTATGCAGGGCCTTGTTTTGATGCGTTGGAGTGGAACTATTCACGGCGAGGATTGGAGCGGGGAACAAGTTGTGGAATTGGTTCAAGGCCAGATGTTGACACAATTACTGGACCCGCCACGCGGTGGTCATGGGGATGTCCAAATCGAGATATTCGATGAGATGGGCTGGCAGAGTCTTGCACAGAGCGAGTCCATTACCCTCGTAGTGGATGCTGAAGACCCAGTATTGCTACCTCCTGCCAGCCATACTCCACCAAGTCGCTACCACCTTTCTTACATCGTGGTGACGGCCAGTATTTCGGATGATGTGGAATTCAGAAACTCTGCAACAGCTGATTGCCAAGTTGTATCGGATGGAATCGAATGGCCAGTTGCTTCGGTAAATGCAGAACCGGTGGGAGTTTTCGAGGAGCGCAGTGTCTATTCATTCCAATTCAATATGAGCGGCCTTGGTAGACCATCTGATCTTCCTATAGCGGCCCAATTGATATGCTGGGTTGCTGCTACAGATGAATCAGGCCGCTCATTGATGATTGAGGACGGAGGAAATAGCAATGAGTCTCCTTGGCTCACAATGCCATTGACTAGTAATGGTCCCAATCTTGAGATGTCCAGTTTTACCAGCGACGTATCCAGTGCAGTCATAGGCGATAGATTCCGAGTATCTATGGTTGTCAAAAATGTTGGTGAGCCCGTGGAAGTTCCATTGTTCGTGAACATAACAATGACCTCACCAGATGGTATTGTAATGGCAGGATGGAGTGAAACGAGATCGGGTGGCCTAGCAGTTGATGGAATCTGGACAATAACCATTGATTTGTGGCCTGAACAGACTGGAGAGTGGATATTCACTGCTACTATTGATCCATTTGATGAGGTTGCAGAGTTGAATGAGGGCGACAATAATCTCACCATAACAGTGTCTTTGGAAGCTAAGCCAGAAGGGTTCCTCTCTAGCATCAAGACTCCTGCGATTTGGACATCGATTGTTTTGGTAGTCCTGCTGTTGTCTGCAGTGTTTATTCGCCGTCTTAGTTTCTCTGAAGAATCAGAAATCGAGTTTGATGAGGAACCAGTTCCTGAGGAAACAGTTACTCCGGCCCAGCCGATTTTTGAGCCATTAGTTTCGGCTCCACCAGTTTCTCAGCAATCTCAACTTAAGGCAAACGCAGCACTAGACAGTCTATTGGTTGAGAACAAGGCTGTTGAGGAGGCTAATTCGGGAATACCTCCGATTGGCTCCCATGTTGCAGATTGGCAGGGACTTGCTTGGGCTGGAGAATATCAATACGATGCGGAAGGAACATGGTACGCAGGCCCTGATTGTGGAAGATGGAAACAGAATGACGATGGTAGTTTCACGCGGCATTCCTGATTATTGAATGAGTTTACCATTCTTCGGCATGCATCTGTACAATCGGGTTATTCTCGTAACGTAAATGCAACCATGCGGAGTATATCTCCCCAACCTCTGGGATCTCTTCTGCAAGTTTGGGTATGCGGTTGTTGAATTTTTTCTGGAAGGAATTGCTATTTGTTCCTAGTTCTTTTTGGATATCCCTAAGCCCGAAGTAATCTCCTCTCTCTACACTTCTTACTAGGTATCTGAAAGCATCTCCAAGGCCAGAAGAGCGCATCCTATCATGAACCATTATCGCTCGCGAGACCACGGGCGGTGTGCTTCCTTGTTCGGCATGTTTGCGCAACGCCTTCAACAGTCTATTGACTCCCTCTTCATCGGACAAATCATTGGGTATTCTTTCATCATTATTGGTCATCTCCACCATGCCTTTGTTGGAGACACCAGGGTATTTGCGAACCAGTTGATATATCGCTCGCAGTTCCGCTGGGACCTTGTTTCTCGACCCCAATTTCCGATTCGCCACGTCAATTCGTACCTGTCGATACGGTTGAATGCAACGGTGCATTCTCTTTGTAGGGGATATTTCGATAGGTGACTAGCCTTGGCCACATCATGCCCGAGGTCCGCTGGTCCAGATTTGTACTATCAGGTACAGAGTTGTTACCCGGACAGGTTGGAATTTCATCACCACAATTGTCTAGACTGGATTGCATGATTGAAATCCGCAGAAGCGGAGATTCAATTTTACCTATAGAGGCGCTCAAGGAATTGGCTGGGCGCTGCAAAAGCCTGATGGTTGACCCGCACACATTTGATCATCAAGAGTTGATAGATTGCTTGATGCTTGGCTCTTCGCTCGTATGCATAGACCATCGCGCTGATGTCAAACACTTGCAATTGGCTCATGCCTCTTCTGCAAACATTGTCGTTAAGCTAGAACTAGATGCTGACATGCTCGAAGAACCGGAAGAGCATTTCAATCGCTTGCGAGAGTTGTCGTCCCAAGTTGGAGATTTCATGCTTGTCAAGACTAGATTACCGGGTATTCTAGAGGAATGGTGGGAATCTCTACCTCGCTCGATTAGGAATTCATGGAGGTGGATTATGGCTCCTGCAGAAGGTCAAACGCTACCTCTGTCTCATTCTCGCCGCATTCATTCTTGGGCAGTTAGCGGAGATCTATTTCTCCGCTAAATTCCTGACTCTATTCAATCCCAATTCCAAAGCACGAAAATAATACTCAGAGATACAAGGCGCGAGCATCCCTCAGAGCATGATGGAAGCAGAGATGCTCGTGCCGGGATTTGAACCCGGGTC
>DAWL01000015.1:9753-13747 GCA_002505935.1 Euryarchaeota archaeon UBA226
CGGGATTTGAACCCGGGTCGAAGGCTCGAGAGGCCTTCATGATGGGCCGCTACACCACACGAGCAGAGCGTAATCCGGCCGAATCGGCCCCACTCTTTAAGGAAGACGATGCCAATAGTTCAGTCTTCAGTTTCACTTCAAAATTGAAAGTGAAAATGTGTTACTGAGGGCTTGTTATACCTTCACTCTCACCTCACCCTCTCCTGTTTCCATTGATATGTGGAAGGAAGAAACAGCAACCATGACGAGAAAGGGGATGGACCAACTCGAAGAGCTGGGCTTTGAACAATTGAAGCCGTCAACCACTGAAACGCAAGATATGCCAAAATGGGGCATGGTGAATGTTCACCTTGTTACCGCAGATGGGCGAATGCCTGAAAATGCTGGAGCCATGCATTGGCGAGTTTCATCTTGGCCGATTTCTAAAGCGAGTGCTAGGAAAGCAACTTGGGAGCATTTGATCGACAGAGTGCGAGGAGGCGGAATAGCGTGAGTAGAACCAAGCGTTTGAGAGGAGCAGTTTATGATTTCCTACATGAGAGGGGCGAAGCCAACACTTCAGAGATATTTGAACACGTGAACAATAGGTTCCGCTGGGGCGCTACAATGAATCAATTGGGCAATGTGCTAGCCAGAGACTCACGCTTTACAAAATCGGGATTCGATAATTCGCAAGTCCCAGGTGGTTTTCGAGTAAGAGTATGCGTTTGGTCGTTATCTGAAGGTGCCGCAGCATAGGGACATCCTCAAATCCCGCCCCTCGATGGCTTGTCGTGTCGCGAAGACTTCCTGGTTGGGTCGAACTAACAAGGCCAGGAAACGTGTTGATAGGCGCAGCGACCTGCATCCTTGGCGGATATATGACTGGTTTTGATTCTACTACCTATCTTTCAGTAACTTTAGCAGGTTTGAGTGTCGCTTCGTTCATGATGGCTGGAAACATTGTTAACGACATAGTTGATAGTACTATAGATGAGAAGGCTCACCCTTACCGGCCTATTCCCTCAGGAAGAGTAAGTAGTGAGTTTGCCAAACGTTTTGCAGCCTCAACATGGTTGTCATCTCTGTTACTTATGGTGGCTTGTAGTATTGTACTGGCGCAACGTGGAATAACTTGGTTGGGTGTGCCAGTAATCTGGAGCATCGCTGCCTTTCTGATGCTCACCTATGATCTTGGATTCTCTAGTAAGAATAGAGGATTATTAGGAAATATCTCGATATCTCTCATGGTAGGAGCAGTAATCGTCTTCGGAGCGGCTTCTACAGGTTCATTGGACAGTAAATTGGTTTGGTTTGTTGCTGCTACTGCATTGCTAATCAATCTCAGCCGTGAGATAATCAAAGATTGTCAGGATTTGCATGCTGATGAGGGAAGAGATACTCTCCCTGCATCTATAGGTCTTGAACGTTCGAGAATGATTGCCTATGTCATAGCGCTTGCAGGTCTTGTGGCTGCTGCCCTACCATATTACATTGATTTGCTACCAATGCAATGGTTGGCCCTTCAGATTCCGGCAATATTGTTGATTATTACCACAAATGGTTTGCTTTCTTCAGGCCAGGATCAAAAAGCGCAGAAATCGTTGCGAATGGCGCTTTTGTTTGGCCTATTGGGATTCGCATCTAGCGTAGCATTATCCTAGAGGTCTAGGAACTCTGCCCATGTCTCCCATGCTCCTATATCACATAGATAGGTAAGTAGTGACATTTGGGCCCACATGCGATTTTCTGCCTGATCGAAGACGATAGATTGTGCATGGTCCATCACCTCATCAGTTACTTCTTCTCCGCGATGTGCTGGTAAGCAGTGCATGAATGACCAATCATCGTCTGCATGTTCTAATAGTTCCATGTTTATCTGGAATCCATCAAAAGCAGCGAACTTGTCCTTTTGGTCCTCTTCTCCCATCGAAACGAAAACATCAGCATAGATTATTGTTGCATCCTTGACCGCTTCTTCAGGAACGTTGGTTTGCTTGAGTACAGCACCACTCTTTGAAGCCAATTCTTCTGCCCTGTTTACAACTTCTTCATCTGGTTCGTAGCCTTCTGGAATGGCCCATGTGCAGTCCACTCCAAGAATGGCACAGGCCAACATGAGATCGTGCAATACGTTATTGCCATCTCCAACCCAAGCAACTCTTGTGTTTTCCAATTTTGGATCTTTTTCCATTATTGTCATCAAATCTGCAGCAGCTTGGCACGGGTGGTGGCGGTCTGAGAGGGCATTGATTACTGGGACAGTAGAATGCTTAGCCAACTCTTCAACATCCGAATGAGCGAAGCAACGGTAAGTTAGTGCATGCAGATATCTGCTCAGCACTTGCGCAGTATCTCCTACTGTCTCGGATTTTCCTAATTGGATATCTCCTTTGAGGAGCGTCAATGGTTGCCCACCCAATCGATGAATTCCGGTTTCAAAAGAGACTCTTGTTCTCGTACTTGGTTTCTCATATATTGAACCAATACTAAGACCGTCTAGGGGCTTAAATTCGTCCGCTAATTCAGTATCTTGCTTGAATGCGATAGCCCATCGTAGTATTCGATCCAAATCTTCAGCCACGTCATCTATCGCCAACAGGTGTTCTGCCATGCACGGCGCAGGGTGGGCCGATGAAGAACATTTCACTCGATGGTGTCTCTCTCATGTTCGATATCAGCGGCGAATCCGTCGCGTGCATCTCCCATGCCGCCAAACAGTGCTTCTGCAAATGAGAGAATGTCTGCCAGTCCTTCTTCGAGTTCACTGGACAGTGGAGTTAATCCTGGTGCTTGAGCAAAATCCTGCAAGAGTCGAAGTTGGTTGATAGCAAATTCGGTTCTTTGCCCACCTGCCTCATCGTAAAGTGCCATCTCTAGAATCTCTAACCTCTCGCCCCATTCCATAATCATCTCAAGTTCTCCTTCTTCTAGAAGGTCACATTTGGAAAGGAAGTTCTTGGTTGGTAATCCTAGTCTGAACTCGACTATGCTTGAGAGGAGCATCTGAGAGACAAAGCCACTCGGAGAACGAGAAAGCATGGGATCAAAAAGATAGATTACTGCAGCTTGCTCTCTACCCAATACCTCAATCATGTGACTAGATGCTTCTCTGAATGCAAACAATTCGACCTGTCCTGGTGTGTCGATAATCATGATATCACCAGACAACCCTTCCAATTCTTCAGCGATATCATGTGCTTGAGCAGCGACCAAATCTGCAGCGAGTATCTGTGCTCCATTAGGACCTAGATCATATTCGTCCATTACTTCACTAAGGCTAACTAAATCTCTGACGTCGAATTCAGGGTCATGATGTACTCTCTCTGCGCCAGGATCCAAATTTATGGTAAGAGTGTCCACTTCTAGGAAACGAGCCCATCTTTGGAACGCTGTGGTAAGAGAACTCTTGCCAGCACCTGCGGTGCCGACCACGAAAAGTACAGGTGGTAAGGTTGCATCTTGGCCTGCCATGAACTGCCCGATGCTGCATCATTCTTCAATGCTACTAGACATGCGAACAGATGCACAGAGAAACATTTACGCTAGATAATTTGAGTCCGTGGCTCGGCAAGCGTTATACGGCGGTCTTCAATGGGCGTGCTACCGCAACCATTTGTGTTGGAGATGAAAGAAAATGAGCGACGATATGCCCCCTCCGCCCCCCGGACTACCACCAGCCCCTCCAGGTATGGATTCACCACCGCCGCCTCCTGGAATGGATGCGCCACCAGCGCCTCCAGGAATGGACCTACCACCACCGCCCCCCGGCATGGATGCTCCACCTATGGATGCCCCTCCTGCTCCACCGGGAATGGATTTGCCACCTCCCCCGCCAATGGATGCTCCACCTGCACCACCGGGAATGGATCTCCCCCCTCCACCTCCAATGGACGCACCCCCTGCTCCTCCAGAAATGGATGCTTCAGAAGAATCGGAAGATGCAGACCCTCTGTCTATGGATTTGCCTCCGCCTCCACCAATGGATGCACCACCTGCTCCGCCTGAGATGGAC
>DAWL01000174.1:0-16059 GCA_002505935.1 Euryarchaeota archaeon UBA226
TCAACCAGAACCACACTTTCCAATGCTTCAGCGGTAACCTTGCTTATTTCTCGGCTTCTTCGATTGAAACCAGGTCTGATTCGATCAGATGTAGAGAAGGGAGCCATATTGTATCGAACATCGATTACTGCTCGGTCTTGACGCTGAATCTTACGTGGGTGTGCTTCCATTGGGCCATAAACTGCTGCTACAGCAACATTCAACCCATGCTTAACCCAAGCCGAACCATCAGCCGCAGGTAATACTCCTGCCTTGACCTCAACTTCTCTCAACTCATCTACAGCGCGGCCATCTAGGCGCGTACCGTCGTCCCTAAGCAGTTTGACATCTCCATATCCACCCATCACTCATCACCTCCAAGTACTTCTGACAACCTATCGTGTAAACCTGGTGCGTGGCCAGTTTCTGATATGATCTTCAGTGCAGAACGTGCAATGGAAATACCCTCGGGGGTTCCATCGATAAGAATACGACCGTTTTGTGCAGCCACAATTCTACAATCGCTGGATTCTTTGATTCTCTGCAAGGTTCTTCCCTTGCTACCAATAACCAAGGACAATACATGTGGTGCAACTTGCTCTATGCAACCTTGCTTGATCTTGCGTAATCCTACACCCTTCATGGTGGCGACTACGGAATGGGTCTCATCAACTTCCATAACTCGCGCCAAAACGGCATCACCAAAGGCAAGGTGCTGACGAGCAGCCCCGAATTCAACTTTCCAAGGAGCCAAACTCATAGGCAATAGAGCGTTGAATGGACCTCTTACATCGAGGAACCACAAATTATTCTGTACCGCTTCTACATAGCCAATCACAAGATCTCCTGACCTCGGCATATAGGCGGTGTTCGTGGGCATGACATGAACGACGTCGCCGTTCATTCTTACCCTTCCTAGCTTGGTTGCCACAAGGCCATCACCTTGCGACAGGACGCCGCTTCCTGGCTGCGAACCCGGGGGGGCGTCTATTTGGTCCCCAGGAACGACAAGGCGCTGCTCGGCGCCCGTATCTTCAGAGTTCATGTATATCTCCGAGGCCGCCGACCGGTGCCCCCTACTTGAGTATGACTACAGAAACACCCCTATGGGGTGACTCAGAGTTCCTTTACTTCAAGGTCTGAAGCCCTTCTCGCAACTTGTGAAATCAATTCAGCTTTGATAGCAGCAGGAATCTCGACTACACATACCCAATCGCCATTGCTGAGCCACTCCTCCTTCTTCTGATATTGACGTAATAATTGTGATGCCCCACCATACGATTTACCAGGTATTTTGAATGCCAAACGCATGGACTCGAATGAAAGCGGAATCAGCGGCTTCAATTTGGCTATTACTTCGGCCGATTGGACCTCAACTGGCTTGAATGGGTCCACTGAATACCTGCTTTCATCAAGAGCAATCTCGATTCTCTGATGAGGATGTGGCAATTTAGTTCGGGGATCTACAGCCGTACTGGCAATATTGTGAATGATCGCTTGCCTCTTCTGCTCAACCATTTTCTTGCGTTGTTCTGTCGTCAGTTGTATGCTTCCTTTTTCGAGAATAGTTTTCGCGATTTGAGCAATGTCATCGGTGCCGAATGTAGAATCAACCGCCTCTGCAGTGGGCCTTTCACCCCCCTTGCAATCGTGAAATACATCATCTATTGCCAATAAATCATCGATTTCCACAGAATCAGGTTTGTCCTTGAATTGGTCGACCAAATCTGGATCGACTAATATCTCGTACCGCTTACCACCCTTTTCCATTCGCGCAATGACCGCAGAATCAAGACTGACCATACCTTGCCCTCATTGTGCTAGCAAAGGAACAATACCTTGTGCTTTTTGCTCAAAATCACTCTTCGAGTGGCTTCAACTTACCGATGTAGGACTTGACCTCATCACGGCTCAGAGTTCGATAGCCAGCATCATCAATGACTGAAATTTCGATTGCTTCAGTATTCAATTCAGCATCAAGACTACCTCGCAATGCTTCAAGACCGAGTTTGATACCCATGTTCAAAGTCAAACCTGCCTTCCATTTATCCTCGAAATAGTCGATAACAGCATTACGCCCGGAACCAATCGCTCCTGCATGATATGATTGGTAAGCACCGCTTGGATCAGTCTCGAACAAGTGGATTCCATTGCTGTCTACACCGCCAATCAAGAGGGCGGAACCGAATGGGCGACTACCACCATACTGGGTGAAAGATTGCTTGAAATCACAAATCTTCTTTGCCAGTATGTCAACTGGAACTTTATCATTGTAGGTAATCTGGTTTACTTGACACTCAACTCTTGCTCTGTCAACCAATTGGCGTCCGTCTGCTACAAGTCCGCTTGTTGCGAAACCGATGTGGTCATCGATTTTGAATAATTTCTCGATACTGGAAGGAATAATCAAGCGACTTGCAATGCGTTTATCGCATACTAGAATAATTCCGTCTCTGAATTTAAGCCCCGCAGTTGTCGTTCCGCGCTTAACAGATTCTCTTGCATATTCTACTTGAAACAATCTTCCATCTGGACTGAATGTCGTGATTCCATGGTCATATCCTCTTCCACTCGGTTGCATGTCCACACCTAATCCATCCTCGCCAAGTGCCGTCTTATCAACCTTGGCGGAAGCAAAGCCTGCATTCTACCACCAAATATGTTTCATGTAAGTGCCGCTAGGACTAATCATGCGAGTCTTGGTCTTGTCCTCCGGCGGAAAGGATTCGAGCCTAGCACTGTGGTGGAGTATTTGTCAAGGCTGGACCATTTCTTCGGTAGTTACTGTATCAATAGAGGGAGAAGATTCCTGGATGTTTCAGATACCCGGAACCAAGTTGGCCGAATTGCAATGCAAAGACATGGATTTGCAACATCAAATAATCACAGTTTCAGGAGAAGGCGAAGTGGAAGTGGAGGAATTACTCGAGGGATTACGGCCATTGATTGAAGCGCATAGTATTGATGCCTTGGTATGTGGAGCCTTGAGAAGTGAATACCAAAGAAGGAGAATAGATCGAATATGTGAAGAATTAGCGATTCATTCTTTCTCCCCTCTGTGGCATCATGATGCTGAAAGACATATGCATGAATTGCTAGAATGTGGCATGGAGATGTGGATGGTAAGCGTGTCTTGCGATGGTTTGAATGAAGACTGGTTAGGTAGGAGATTAGACATCGAAGCATTTGACGAATTAAGCAAGTTATCTTCCAAATTTAGATTCAGTATTGACGGCGAAGGAGGAGAGTTTGAGACTATCATAACTTCTGGACCTCACATGAATGGTAGAATCGTATTTGAGGCAGAGCATCAATGGTCGGGAAATAGAGGGCATCTGAACATTACTGCAATGAAATTGGAGTAATTCGGTGAACGGAATGATGATGAGGGCGTTGCACACGGCATCCCAACGTGAATCACCTCGCCTGCCCCCTAGACTATCGATATGGATGCGATGATTTCAAGGCCATTTGGTCCGAAGAAGGGCGTCATTCACGACAACTTGAGGTGGAGCGCGCCCTAATTTGGGCACACTGGAAACTTGGGCGAGTTAGTGAAGAGGATTACTTGGTCGTTGAATCGATTGCCAAGCCTGAAATTGTCACCAAAGAAAGGGTCAGCCAGATCGAAGCTGAAACAAGGCATGATATCATGGCATTAACCAAAGCGATGGCTGAAGCCGCTGGTGAAGCGGGTTGGTGTATTCATCTTGGAGCCACTAGCAACGACATTGTTGATACGGCAGTGGCCTTACAGTTACGTGACTCAATCAATATTCTACGACGTCAAAGCCTTGCATTATTGAATACTGCAGCAGATCTTGCAGAGAGAGAACGAGATAGTGTCATGCTAGGGAGGACTCACGGTCAAGCAGCAGTACCTATCACCTTTGGACTCAAAGTAGCAGTATGGGTTGATGAATTACTCAGGCAGATTACTAGGTTGGACGAATTAACACCAAGGATTTGTGTTGGAAAGTTCCTCGGTGCAGTGGGAACTGGTGCAGCGCAAGGTAAGGATGCGAGAGAATTGCAGGATTTGATAATGGAACATCTCGGCCTTGGCTCGCCATTGGTGACTACTCAAGTAGTCGGTAGAGACCGATATATTGAGTATATGGGATGGCTATGCAATATGTCTACATCTTGTGAAAAGATCTTGCAGGAGATAAGGAATCTACAACGAAGTGAGATTTCTGAAGCAGGAGAAGGATTTGATGTCAAGAAGCAAGTTGGTTCCTCTACCATGGCTCACAAAAGAAACCCTATCAAGAGTGAAAACGCATGTGGATTAGCACGTATTGTTCGTTCATTCATGATGCCAACTTGGGAAAATGCATTGCTTTGGCATGAGCGAGATCTTGCTAATTCGTCCGCAGAAAGATTCACTCTTTCTCACGCTAGTACCCTCGCAGAAGATGTCATAGTCAAAACAAACTCGGTATTAACGAATCTCTGGGTTGATAGAAATAGAATGCAACACAACCTTGCACTTCAGAAGGGGTTGCCGATGGCTGAGAAAGTCATGTTGGAATTAGTGGATGCTGGAGTGGCTAGAGATGAGGCTCATGAAATTCTGCGAAACGCGTCGATGCAAGCCGTCTCCAACGGGGAAGAACTACTGGATGTGTGCTCTAGAGAGCCTGCCATCTCTGCTCGATTCGATATAGAACAACTAGAGGCGATGTTTGAGCCGTTGAATCACGTCGGAGTTGCAGGTGAATTGGTTGATGAAGCGGTTGCTGCAGCACGTTTACAACAATAATCAGGATGCATCTTCAGCAAGAGTCTCTGCTTGACTTACGGCAAGTCTAACCATAATCATAGCAATAATTCCAGATATGGTGAATACCAATCCAATCGACCAATGAACAACGTAGAAGATCATTGCAATTCCAGAAATGGAAAGATAAGATATCAGTTGACAAGTAGCTGATAACCTCAGTAGTACCTTCATCGCATTGTCCTGTAACCTGTCGGAAAATTCGAGAACAAAGGCGTGAATCATGAAATAAACAGCCTGGAATGGTAGCGCAGCGATGACGATTATCAATGCGAAATGGCGAACTTCATTCGGATTATCTTGTTGAGCCAGGCCCTGGAACAAAGCGAATGCCATGTTGGCTCCAAGCAACGCGGCCATGATGGTCCATCTTTTCTCAGAAGGATCATCCACTCTAATCATGACATTGCCCTTCGCCACCTAGTCACCAAATGAATGGGTCTGGACTAGGGTATTGAGTATTGTCCAAATTTAGAGGTGCACGAGGATGGTTACGGTAGATGTTCAAAATATCGAGAACAACTTCAGAAGTAACCCTGTAACAGTGGACATGATGACTAGGAGGACAATCATTGCATGAGGGCCATATTGATTGCAATCTTCTAGTGCTACCTTAAGCAAACCTGCCGACATTATTCCCGAGGCTACAGAACCATCGTATTCCTCATATTCAGGAGGTGTGCGCCGGGGAATGCGCTCACCCTCTCTTACGACGCCATCCATGTACAGCGCAGTAGGGTTCATGGCTTGATGGTTGCGATTGCAAGTGAGTCGTTTCAGACGCAAAGAAGAAAGAGGCGTGCCATCCTCGGAGTTTCATGTCGAACGAACCTGTAGTAGGAGATATGTCAATCACAGACGAGCATGCAGTAGTTGGTGGAAAGGCAACTTTTGCCGATGTTTGCCAGCCATTTCTGCGCTCTAGAGATGCTGCCGTATTGGTAGAGAATGCCAAAACTGGCGCCATAGATGGAGTAATTACCCTGAAAGATTTGCTACAACTCATTTCGACAGGTAAGAATCCCGCCAAAGAAAAGATTGCCAAATACATGCGCACCAAGGTTGTTGAAATGCCAATAACCACGCCGTTATCAGGAGCACTTAGAATGATGGCTGAGTCACAACCTGATGCCGTTGTAATCAGGGGACCAAGCGGCGAATTCGCCGGGTACTTTAGCCCAGATGATTATCGAGAGGCGAGTAGGCGATTAGAGAGCCACCAAATGTTGGCGATGAGAATGCAGCGTTCAAAGAATGCACTAGGTGAGGCTCGTGAAGCGGAAGTGGATGAGGATGACCCCGCAGCAGAACAACAGGCCCTATTGGACATCATGTTGGGAGATTTCGAAGATGATGAAGATCACGAGCCTGAAGGCGGAATAAAACTCTAGCCAATCCCTTTGTACCAGCGCCGTTGACATCGTTGCATGGCGCTCCCCCCTCTCCCAGAGAGGCTACACCTATCCTCCCCTCCAAAGGCAGGGCGCACGACTTATGCTTTGCAAGAGGCGCGAAAACATATTCAAGATGGAAATCGAGTCATTTGGGGAAGCGAAGAGATGCCTGATTCTACTAGGTTCTCGCAATTGTTCAGCGAACTCGATATTTCCGCAGCCTCACGTTTTCATGCAATGAATACAGGTGGCGAATACCAGCGCGCAATCGAAGAGATTTCTAGGGTGGCAAATATCTTGCCTAGTGTATCATTGGTTGTTATCGATGATTGGACACCTGCAAAGGGGCGCGTAGGAACTGAAGCAATTAGGGCAATAAAGAATCTAAGTGATTCAATGCCAGAAGATTGTAATTTGATATTAACATCAGCAAGCCATTCAGATGCTTCAGGAAAAGAAGAAATTGCAGTAAAGGGAAGAAAGGACGTAGAAGAAATGGAATTCAAAACTTGGATCCTTATGCGTGAACACGCTGATTCTAGAAGAACTCTCAAAACTGAAGGTACGGAGTTCCCATTGCTTCTAGAAGAAGAAGGGTTTGTCGAAAGGTGACTCAGGATTCGTCCTCATCATCCAATCCCAATAGTTCGCCCATCTCATCCAATGCATCATCATCAGGATTATCAAATTGTGTAGGGTCTTTGGCACCGCCTTCTAACTCATCAGAGCCCGCTACCTTTGGAGCTGATTCCTCAATCATTCTCTGCTTATTCTCTTGAGCTCTTTTCCACATGAACCAAGCCGCACCAGCCAATCCTAAACCGAGAACAGCATAGGAAATATTCAGAGTTAGGTCATCAACCATGCTACGGCGAAAAGGATGTAGCAAATACTCTTTGCCCCAAACTACCTCATTCTATTGTGAATGAAGCAGTTATCTGATCGGCTTGACCGTCTTTGGAAGATACGGAAACTGATACGACGTGTTGCCCTTCGGACAGGTTACTCATTTTGAGATATGATTTCATAGACAGCATCTGGCTTCCATCTAATTCCCATTGGTAATTATAGGGAGATTCTCCACCAGTAACCTTAGCGGTCGCATTCATCGAATCATTTTCTCCATCCTCACCAATTACGATTTCAAGTATCACTTCAAGTTCTGCAATCTCTTCAGATGAGTCCTGAGACGTACAACCTGGAGAGAAAGAAGTCAATATCATCATTGCACAGAACAGTACAGATGTGGACTTCATGATAAGTGCACGAATAGAACGCATATCAAGATGCGCATATTCAATCAACCCAAATCGGGTATCTTTCGCTGTAATGGGGCAGCCAAATGCCTACGTCTATCCGGCGGGGGCTCAACCCAAGAGATTGGCTCAATCTCTTCGCCTACCCAATTCAATTCGGACAAGGTTCCACAACTAGGGCAACGGGGAGGCTGGTTCTTGCCCGAAGATTTCATTCTTTTACCACAGTTGCAAATTGGTCGTTGTTTAGACCTCAAACTGGGTTCTATTAGGCACAATCTTTCAAGATGATAAGTGCCTTCATACTCTAGACCCATCCAAGAAATGACGTCTCCAGGAATCAATTTCTGCAATAACTTGTTGACTTTACCGCCCTCAGCGAAGGCTACGATGCTCCCCTCACTTGTAACGAGGCTAGAATGCCCCCTGTTTCGAATATCGGGGTAAGATTGAACAGTCGCAGTTATGGCTGATTCTAGATGGTCATCGCATGCTTGGTTGGTACGCCAAATCATGTTTGCAGATGCCTTTTCAATAGCCTCATTAGAACGAAGCCACTCATATGCAGCCTCTACTTGATCGATATTCTCACCGCGAATACCCAATAATACTGGACAAGGAGATCTTGGTGCAATCAAACCTTTGTTCTTACGCGGGTCTCGATTGAGGAACGTGAGGGGAAACAATTCATCCATCTTAGATACTAATTCTTCATCGATAACTCTACGCTTGCCGATATTTTTCTCCAGCCGATAAACTGTATTCTCCCATGTATGGTCATGGTCGCCCCTCCAAGCAATAGCAGCAGTAGCACCAATAATGCCTGAATGACCATTGGACCAAATATGGTGTTTTGATGTAATCATCAATTCCGAAGAATCTACATTCTTTCGAACTGCATTCCAATATAGGGATTCATCAAGTTGGTTCTCTGTCAAAACCATGGCCGGCTCAGAACCTTCTTCGCTTCTTTGACACAACCACTCCCATTGTTCATCAAGTAATTCTCGAGCATCTTCAAAGGCCATCAGCAATTCTGCCGCAACAGCAGCATTTCCTCGCGTCCTATTTGCTGCAAAGGGCCAAAGGCGGACCAATCTCTGATCTCGATACTTCGCCCCTAGCCTCTGCAATAATCTGAGAAACATCTCAGTAGTACAACCGCCATCCAAACTGTCGGTATCATCTAGACCTAACCAGGCCATATATCTCCACCTCCTTCATTCTGGAGCCCTCATGACCTCGTCGCCCTGATCATCAGGATCCAATACTCTCTGTAAAACGGCTGAAACACCAAGATGTGGAGGGGAATAAAATGACCTTACACCATATCTCTTACCGGCTTTGAGATCACTTCTTCTGTCGCCGACCATTGCACTGCGCGCCTCATCGAATTGTAATTCAGTATTGAATTGATCAATATCTCCACTAGATTGCACCAGTTGTCTTGATGCCATCAGCATTCCAGGCTCAGGCTTACGGAAAGCGGAACCTGCCCAAGGAACATGAGGGGAATACAAAATCAAATCTAGAATTGCGTCCTCGTCCTCAAGTAGCAACAAACGTTGCAACTCATCATGAATCATAGCTAATCGGTGATGGTTCCACAACCCTCTACCGATAGGGGATTGATTTGTCACCACACATACTCTGAATCCATTTCGCCGCAATTCAGCAATGGACTTTGCAGCATCAGGAAGCACAACCAATTCATCGACATTGTTGATGTAATTGGGACTGCCAATATTGATGACTCCATCTCTATCAAGATAGGCTATCGAACCATCCCATTCACCCGTAATGGGCAATTCAGATAGTGCCAATTCGTCGAATAATTCAGCGCCGTGTCGACCAGGTAGCAAGACAAACCCTCAACATCCACCCTCAATGCCACGACGTGCTTTGATGGTCTCTTTGACGATATGGTTGACAACCAATTGAATGTCTTCTATTCGCTCCATGGATTCGGTTTCTGCAACTATTGGGACGTCTACTATTTGCGCCATCTTTCCACCTTTGCCACCTTTGTAGTTTCCACCTACTCCTATGGTCTTGCAACCCTGCTCCTTAGCATATTTCAGACCGTTGATGACATTAGCAGAATTGCCTGATCCAGAATAGCCTACAACAATATCCCCTTTTCTGAGAAAGGTCTTGAGTGCACCAACGAAAACGTTGTCATAATCTGTATCATTGGCCCACGCTGTCAAGCCTGAGATATTGTCAACGTGACAGAGAGTAGGTACAGTCAATTCCTTTGACCAATCCCCTGCACTATGACTTGGAGTTCCAGCACTACCACCATTGCCAATGAAGTGTATGGTTGCACCTGAATCCATCACTTCTTCCACAGCATCTGCGAATAGGTGAATAGGGGTTAGATCCAATTTCGAAAGTGCTGTTTGTAAGTCAACAAGGTAGGACTCCGCAAAGGCGCGCGCATCGAATTCTGCCATCTCGCTCGATGCACCCTCGCTACAACCACTTATACAGGTTGTCTTCAGGCGTTGGCAGTGATGGACACTCCGATGCTATCCACATTGCTTGCAGGAGCAGGTCTTGCATGCTTAGCCTGGGGCTTCCATTCGCGCTCAGGTTCGCGTTCCTTGGTTGCAGCGGCAGGATGGGTGCTGATGGGAGCGCATTTTACCTCAACAATTGGGTCCTATATCGCCATATGGGACACTGTATTGATCATAATGACCGCCGCTGCATTACCGATAGGAGTAGTATTGGCTCGCTGGGAGTTGAAAGGGTATTCCAGCGTTGAGGACGATGCTCTAGTATGGTTCCGAGGCATGGTGCTTTGGGCAGGGTTACCATACATGTTAGTCGATCGAGTCCCATGGTTGAATGTCTTGGCAATTTGGTTTGTCGCTTGGCAAACTGCGGTATTCATGCGCTGGAGCGGGGGTGGAGATATTCAACTCGGAGAAACTAATGTTTCGTTGGCTGATGGTACCGAAGTAGCATGGGCAGATTGGCAAGGTAACAAATGGTTCATGTTTGAGCCGTTATCAGAACATACCTTCCATACCGAATTGCTCAATGCAAGTGGAGAGAGTATTGGCATCAACTTCGTTCTAGCATGCACTGCATTGCAATCGATGATTATCTTCGTAGGGGCAGTTGTAGCATTGAAAGCCCCTTGGAGACGAAGAGCTAGAGCATTGTTGATTACTATCCCAACTATACATATCCTCAACATTTTCCGTAATGCTGGAATAATCTGGTTGCATGGAGCATATCCAAACTGGCAATGGTTGGGAATGGACATGTTCCATTTCGCGCACGCTTACCTAGCCAAAATCGCTGCATTATTCGCCATGTTCTTGATGGCGCTTGTATTGTTTGAACTGCTACCCAAGATGCACTCACATGTCTTGAGATTGATGCAACCAATAGTTGGCAAACCAAAATCAACCTCAACGAGGTGACCACGGAGCATCAAAACTACTTCGTGTGAAGTGATTTCCACTACCGGATGGCCACTCTAGAGTCTCACTACCATCTGCCTGCAGTGAACCCATAATGTGAGAAGGTGGGGCAGATACTGTCGAACTAGGTCCCTCATCAAGTCCAAGATCGTTCAGCATATCTCCCATATCAACACCAGAAATAGGTGTTGATGGGTTAGTATCAGGTTCAATAGATGGGGTCGGAGAAGTTACAGGTGCTTCGATCATAGGCTCACTATCTACAACTATCGAAGGTGGTGATGCACCACTCAGCATCGCTTCAGTCTGGCGAGAGATGATGTCACTTTCCATATCCTCCCAAGTTTCAGCTTCAACTCCCTTTCTTGCCTGAGCAAAAGCCAATGCAAGAAGTAGAATGACTAGAATTGCAACACCTATTGCAACAGAATATACCACCTCTTCATCAACATTAGCAAGGTAATCTGTGCCGAGTATTCCTTCTCCCGAATCATCTTCGGATTTTGAATCGTCTTTGCCTCCATCCTTGCCATCTTCTAGGTCAAATGGATCCCATGTGGTTTCACAACTGTCCATGGCATTCTCAAATTCATCAAAGTCGACTAGGCCATTGCTATTCCGATCTAATTCCTCAAACTTAAGTTCGTTCTTCCAATTGAATTCGGCAAATTCCTCCTCATCCATAGGCACATACAATTCCTGCGCCATTTCCAATTCAACAGAACAGGAGCAAGCGTATAGAAGCAATTCATTGTAAGTTAGTTCTCCATTCTCATCACTGTCGATAAGAATGAAGACATCATCATCAGAAACAGGCTCCCTTAAATCGTCTGAAGATTGTTCGCTACCTCTCTGACGTCCGGATGTATCCTTTGATTTGTCTCCATCCCATTCTTCCTTATCTCCTTCATCAAAATCCCAATCGTCTTCCCAATCGTCTTCCCATACATCGTCATCGAATCCGGAAAAATATTCATCTTCATCTACTACTCCGTCACCATTAAAGTCGAATATTTCCATGAAGAAATTGGCAGTTTCCTTACAATCTACAAGTACATCAGGAGGAACATCTGGGAGGTCAGGAGTGCCCCAGTCATACCAAGATGCAACAATCGAAGTCCCTTCAAAATCCGAACCCGCGATGACTGTTATGTCGTACCTTCCTTCATCTGGCGACTCAATCCACACCGATTCCCAAGTTTGTCGCCCAGTAGATTGCCATTCATCTGATTCGCTCTCCACGAAAAGATTCGGATCTCCAAAGCCCCCTGTTAATGAGATACTAAAACTATCAACACCGGATTCGAGTTCTACATAGAACAGCAACTCTTGTCCATCGTCTCCCCTCAAATTGTGAACCGGTTCTTCATTGAACAGTTTGATCGGTTTTATTTCAGGGACATAATCGGAATTATCAGTGAATGATGCAGTGATTGCGGCTCCTTCGAATCCTGACCATCCTGAGACCATAATGTGGTAAGTCCCTACAAGAGGCGAATTGACATAGATGAATTCATCATTGCCAAAAGTCGAAGATGTCGCATCATAATCTTCCTTGCTTGGAACATCGTTCATGCTCAAAAACAGATCAGCATCACCTGTTCCTCCTTCTAATTGAATCTCCAATCGATTGACATCAAAACTCGTGTTGATATGGAAATGCCTGTCTGAATGGGAATTGCCAGAAACAGGAGTATATGGAACACCTGGTTGCAATTCAATGGAATTGACGGGGTCGGCATTGGGTGGTGGGTAAGTGAAACGTGCAACGATATTCAAGTCGCTTACTTTCTCAAATGCCTCTACAGCGATGTACCAAATACCTTGCATTGGCGCCATGAGAACTACCTTCTCATCATTATCAGGGCCCTTGGAGTTTGCATACCTCTGATTTTCCTGAGAATTTCCAGGATTCTTTTGATTTGGACCACCTTGACGACCATCTGTTTCAGCGCCCCAAACTCCCCAATCGAAATTCCCTGAACTCCATTCAGCCGGATCCGCATCATATGCGACATAGAGATCAGCATCTCCACTTCCGCCATAAGTCTCAATCTCAATCAGGTCAACCGTTTCATCGAGGTCGATGTAGTAATAGGAAACCTCGCTAGTGCTAATGTCCTGATCTGGAACAGGGATGCCATTGTTCAATTCAGTCATCTCGTCCAATGGTGGTGGAGCAGGAACCTCATTCCACCAAACTGCCAACGAATAGAAATCAAACTCAGTCTGACCTTCAATTACAATCCAGTATACTCCTTCATCAGGCCAAGCGTAGTTACCCGAACCCCACGAGATGAAATCGTCGAAACGCCCATCCTTTTGGCCTGAGGTATAGTCATTGTTATGCTCGTTTGGAATTGCACCCTTGCGAACATACATGACCGCTTCTCCATCCCATCCCCAGAATTCAATATTCATGAACTGGACGCGATTAGGAACATCGATCCAGTAGATGTAAGTGGTTCCTTCCTTACCTGATAGACTCCAGAATTCATCTCCATTATGTAACTCGGTTGGATTGTTTAATTCTTCACCATCAAGGTCGACCCATACCACTCCATGGAATGTTGACTCTAACAGCGAGATTTCATCCCAAGACGAATCTCCAGTTCCTTCATCAAAATCAAGATGCAATAGTGGAGCAAGATTAGTTGCTGGACCTTGACCTGTATGTGCATCTGATATCTCCTGCTCAGTAAGTGCCCTGTCCCACACTCTGACATCATCTAATACCCCAAAGTAGTGATTGCAATCGCAGCCAGCACCTTGTCGGCCAATATAGAACTCATCGCAGTCCTCACCGCTCTGGAAACAGGAATTGCTACCAAAATCTCCTGCAGGGATAACTGCATCATCAGCACTGATATTGGCTATTCTTTCGCCATCTATCCAGAATGCACCCCCTATGCCTTCTTCAATAGTAATTGCAAGATGGGCCCATTCATTCTCCACCAGTTCAACACTTTCTGCGGAGGGGTGGTTTCTAATTGCGTAATCATTGGCATAATGCAGTACTCCATCGGTCAGCTGCATCCCCCATCCATAATCACCTTTCATCATGATAACTTGAGTACCTTCCACATTTTCAGGCATAACTCTAACTTCCATAGTAAGTCCTGTTGATATCTCTATATCATCGACATCTGAAATGATTGCATAAGCCTCTGAATCACCAGACTCTTCTTCTATTTCGGGCAGCAGAATTGCATAATCTACTCCACCTCCGACTTCTACTAATCCATGGATTGTCAAATCCTCTGGCTCATCAACACTATCAGCCCAGAATCCGATCTGAACACCTTCTTCAGTATCTGAAGAGATGTAAGCATAATCTTCTCCCAACTCCATACTAGGCTGAGTATCATCCCAATTTCGATACCAACTGGGTTGCATTGCATCCCATTGCCAGAAACCTTCCTTTTCAGCATCGGACAGACCTAGCCATATGTGTCTCGGAGTGCCATTCCAAAAGGTGAAGGTCGAAACTACCCACTGATTTTCAGCAGCATCGTCGATACTGACTAACTGGCCACCCAAGGATTGAGCGGTTGCAGAACTTAGTGAACGATTAGCCGCTTCAAGTAGGTGATAGCGGTGGCCATTGGCTGGATTATCGTAAGTTCCCAAGATTGATGGCATATGAGATTCATTGCTGGAATTATCTCCAGAATCTCTAGCAGCAGCACTAGACACAGTTGCCAAAGAGGGACCAACCAAACTATTGGAGACTACAGCCATTGGAGCAAGAAGCATCAATAGAATCAATCCAATCGACAGGAATCCGACATCGCGATGGTTGGATTTCATGTTCTTGGCTGAAAGCGCTTGTGGAATAATGTTGTGCATTAACGTGCCCATGAATTTCTACATATGAACGAGGTGGTTGAGTCTTTTACAAATCAACGAACTTTCTTTCCACCGATACGTAGTTTGGTCTTGAGGGGCATTTGATGTTCCCAAGCAAACTCCTTGACAATACGCCATCCACTTTCTTCACCGACGAAATCGGTGACCTCGATTACCTTCTCCCTAGTATTTGCCTTGAAGGCCGCAACTGCCTCTGCATTACGGAATACCAAATAGGCTGATCCGAATCCAAATCTTTGCCTTAGAATATCAGAAAAATAAGGAGACAGATTATCTGAAGGAGGTAATACAAAATCCCTTATTGGTGGTATTCCATCAGCCTCTTCCAACAACTCTTTGCGGCCCCAACACACTTCGTGCAAATCATGAATAAGGAATCCTTTGATCAATGTGCCATCCTGTTCGAATTCCTGCAATACTGATTTCAACTCTTCTGGTTTGAACGGAGTTCCAGATAATCTTTGGAATTGCTTCAATGTCAATACAGGATAATCCTTGACTATCTTACGGAGATACTCCTTGCGCAAAATTGCACGGTCGCTGTTCATAATTGGATTGACAGTCTTGAATCCAGAACGATAATCTTGGACTAAGTGCCCTGATCTAAGTAGCGGTTGAATCAACTTACGGAAGGCTGCGCGCTTCATCGCTGCCCTCTCCATGAATAGAGACGGGTCTGAGTTGTTGTCAAAGAATTCTAAGACATCCCACAAATCTTCATCTGGCTCAAGCCCACGAATTGAAACTAATTCCCTGAAATGATCTAATGGCGCCCATACTTGATGGCCTCTGAGATTAATTCCCATGTGCAATTGCTTTGCGGTAGCCATACTCTTGAGATCAACGCGATATAATTCGCTACGTCCACGTAAAGCAAAATCATCGCGAATCTCATGCACAGTTCCAAGCGCTTGAGTTTCATTCTCTAGTCGAGATGATTGGTGTAAATGGTGTTTGAAGAAGAGTGCCCTCTCGGCCAATTCACGCGGCTTGGGATCAATTATACCTCCGCGAATCAATCTTTCTCCTGCCTTCTTGAATCCAATTGATTCTAACGCCCCGTAGGTCGTTTCGTCGAGTTCGCTAATCGCCTCCCCATTGAAGGCTGACATAATCGCCACATCGATTAGCTGATCTCCCCAATTATCCAGCAATTTTTCAAAGGCATCACAGAATTCATCAAGATAGGCATAGGGGATATGAAGGTCCTTTATCTCAAGGTAATCATTGACTCTATACATCAAAATCTTTCCAATCGGATCAACGCCTTTGAAGACTGGTAAATACCAGCCAGTCTTCAATTTGGAACGGACTTCCCATATGAATCGGGAACAATATGG
>DAWL01000174.1:16454-38340 GCA_002505935.1 Euryarchaeota archaeon UBA226
AAATTATGGGACTCTTCAGGAATACAATAGAAATCTGTAGCCTCAGGTTGTAATGCAACAACGCGGACGATTTTTCCCTCAGCCTCTAGGTTGCGAAGGGCCAGGGCCAATAATTCTATAGAATGAGAAACATAGTATCGTAAAGTATGTGATTTGACCGGACCTATTCTTCTGATAAGATCAAGTAATGCATCTTCGAACTCCATCGGCTTCTCAACTACTCTGCGATAGTAGGTCATTCGACGACGTCGACCCTCTCTCTCCTCGAATTGTTTGACTACCACTAATTGCCGCTCAAGATTGGCTAAACTATTCTTAAGGTCCCTCTGGAGGGCGCGGTGTTCTTCTCCTTTGGGATAATCACGGAGTATTTCTTGCCTAGTTATCAATTCACCAGGATGAATCTTTGAAAGTAATTCTCTGTCTAGGGCGTTGAGCCAAGGTTCTGGCCTAAGGCCGAGTAACATTGGCAGATTTGCAATTGTTGTATAGCCCACTCTATTATGCAGTAATCGACCCATTACGACATCTGTATCTAATTGCAAATCCTTCCAATCAGCAAACCTGAAATCCTCTACTCTATAGAGTAATTCTTGCTGTTTCTGGAACAGAACGTGGTCATCGAAAGCATCAAACAAATCTTTGTGCTTGATGAAGGACTTTTGGAGCACTAAATTCTGCAGAGAACGATATTCAATGACATCCTCTTCACCGCCAGTAATTCGGTGTTCGTCGACTTTGAGAATGTATTCTGCATCTTCTGTTTGACGGAAGAATCCAACCGAAATCACATTGCGGATTTCCAATTCATGGAGAATCGTTTCTATCTGAGTTTCAGGGAAAGGCAACCTCGTGGTAATAGCGCTGGTAACTTGTGGCCCTTCGCTCCCAAGCATCTCGATTATCTTGACGCGTAATGCCTCATGAGCATCTCCAATAGGCTGCTGCTTCCATTCTAGGACTTTCGTGCCATCAAATTTACTCGCTACCTTGAATTCCAAACCACCTGCATATAAGTCTCTGAGGTCATCAATTTCGCGACCCCCATTACTTGCTAGAACTCCTAATGTCCCATGAATCTCGGACATATATTCGCTGAACCATTTGCCATCGATGTCGCTATTTCCAGTCCCCTCGACCTTTGTTATCTTGCCATTCTTTGCTAACTCAATAACCCATTCTCGGATTACATCGATATCAATGCCCTTTAGTTTCTCTTTGTAAAGAGGATTTGACAATTCCTTGGATAGACCCCCACCATGTTCCATTAGATGTAAGAGACTAGTTGGATCATTAGGAACCGGAACCTTATCGAGATAATATGAGTCCAATTGCTCCTTGGTTAGTTCAGTTGCTAGTGCCCTGCGGCCCAATAGACGCATCAATATCTTCGGATCCATATCATTGATCAGATAGGCCCTTGTGCGCATTGAAAGAAGGTCCTCAAACGAAGACATGAATAGACTCATTCCAATCTTTGAAGGAAGACTTACCTTAGTGTGAACTAACCTTACATCTTCATCCTTTGATCGATCCAAGAATTCCTCCAAGCCTTTGATATCGATATCCTGCCAAAAAATTTCGTTTTTGGCCTCGCGAATCAGCAAACTATCTTCCATGGTACGATGCTTGGTCAAAAGAGACTCAGCCTTTTGTTGGAATTGTTGAGGACTTACTTCGTCAGCCCCGATTCTACGTGGGATAATCATCGAACGTCCTGCGACCTCTCTGAAACGCTTTGCGAATAGTTGAGTGGTAATCACGTATCTCTCGATGGTTTCCATATGGCTTTGAGTCTGGAATAACTCGTACATATCTCCAGGGTCTACCTCATTACTGGTCTTGAATAAAATTCCATTTTCATCGAAAGACAACTCGATAACATGTATTTCCTGAGACTGCGCCAAACCAGCCATGAAATATCCTAGAGCTTGATTGAATGCCCTACCGCGACAAGTGGTGATTAGATATGTTGGGACTCCCCCAATGATTTGTTCAACCAACAAACGGTTTGGTTCGGGGACTTGGAAGGTATCGATAATGTGCTCCCTGAGATATCTTGCAATGGCTGTGGAAACCTGTTCCGACAATCCGTAAACCTTGGTCAAGACCTCTTTTGGATCATCATCCTTGCGTAGACAAACTATGCAATTGTGAATCAAATCAAGAAGGTGGGAGGATAACTCCTTGGATCTAGAACGAGATTCTCCCGACCACGAAGGGATTGTAGGTCTGTGTCCTGTAACAGGATTCACGTTAACCCTACTGCCCTGAATCGAGTTTACTCTGTAAGTCGAACCACCCAATAGAATGACATCGGAAGTTCGTAGATTAGCAACGAATGATGCGGATAGTTGACCCAGAATACTCCCATCTTGATTGAATACCAAGTAGTTGTTATCCGGAGCGATTGTACCGACATTTGTATAGTAAATCATTCTGGAATATCCTCTCTTTCCATACAGGTTCTCCTCCCAATCAACCCATATTCTACGCTCCTCTTCCAGCATATCAAGAACTTCAATATAATCATCATAATCTAGCGTTCTATAGGACCAAGTAGATTTGATTACTTCGAAAATCTCGTCGATATCTCTGTCCTCAATAATTACCTGTCCGATAACGAACTGTGCTAGAACATCAAGACAATTCTGAGGGAATGTCAATTCATCCATATCACCTATCTGAATTGCTGCTTGCAGCGCGGCTAGTTCAATTAGGTCATCCACGCTCTGTGGAAGGAATCTAGCGCGCGGTATACCCCCAACATGGTGACCTGCTCTTCCAATCCTCTGTAAGGCAGTAGAAATGTCTCCAGGGGAGCCTATCTGCACCACCATGTCAACGCTACCAATATCGATACCCATCTCAAGTGAACTAGAAGTTACTACTGCTCTCAATTCTCCATTCTTGAGTTGATTTTCTACTCCCAATCTGATCTTCTTATCCATCGAACCATGGTGTCCAGCGACCAAATCAGCTAATCCCAAGACTTTCAATCTCTGAACCAATTCTTCAGTCATTTTTCTAGTATTAGCGAAGACCAAAGTAGTGTTATGTGCTTCAATCAGATCCTTAATCATCTCAACATTGCGGTCTAGAATATCCTTTAGTGGCAAATCACTGAATCTATTGGAACACAATACAATATCAAGATCCAGTTCTCTTGCTCCAGAAACTTTGGCAATACACACATCTACCTCGCCACCTCGAGATTCATCATCATCTGATGCCACTAGATATTCCGCTACTGTTTCCAAAGGTTCCATCGTAGCGGAAATACCGATTCTTTGAACCGGATTCATCAATATTGTATCCAAATGTGAAATTGTCAGTGCAAGATGAGTACCTCTTTTTGACGGCACGAGGCTATGCATCTCGTCGATTAACAACCACTGTACCGATTCAACAATTGGTTGAAATCGCTTACTCGCAATAGCGATTGCCATACTCTCAGGCGTGGTAATCAGGATGTGAGGTGGTTTCCTCAACATTTTCTGACGCTCAGATTGCGAAGTATCTCCAGTTCTCAATCCAACTCTGATGTCCTGCGCCCTATCAGGAAGATATCTGGATTTGATTTCCTTCAACGGTTTGATGAGGTTTTTCTGAATATCATTGGCCAGCGCTTTAATCGGTGAGATGTAAACTGCATACACCTTATCTTCCAATTCTTTGTTCAATGACAATCTGACCAATTGATCGATTATGGTTAGGAACGCTGTCAATGTTTTTCCAGAACCAGTAGGCGAACAAAGTAATAGATGACGACCATCCATAATTGCAGGAATTGCCAACTTTTGAGGATCGGTAAAATCAGGGAATGTGTCGACGAACCAATTCCGCACAGGTGGGCTCAGCCTCTCAAGTAAATCCTCACGATTGCTCGGTGAGTCAAGATACTCTATTGCAGCCATTGTTCATTCCTCAATGATAGTGGCGCGCAGTCGGAATGAAGCCCTATTTCAACTATTCGTATACACAATCAATCACAAGTCATCATTGAACACTTCAATGCAAATACAATCATCAAACTGAATGCTTCTTCTTGTTTTGTTGCAAGTTAACAAGACGTAGGATTCATCTAACAAATCAAGTCAGTTTCATAGGCTTGTTGTCTTCCGTTGAACTCGGGAGAGGTATGACTCAGGCGGACCGTGACAGGCTTGAACGACTTAACTCCATGCTGAAACGCAGGGGCATTATTCTTCCAGCATTTGAGATTCATGGTGGCGCAGCAGGAATGTATGATTTCGGCCCACTAGGCGGACGTTTGAGAAATAAGGTCAATCAGATTTGGTTAAACCACTGGCTATCCCAGGGAGATATCGTAGAGATTAGTTGCCCAACAGTGACTCCATTTTCTGTTCTTGAAGCGAGTGGGCACGTTGGCGAATTCAGCGATTTCGTAATCTCATGTCTTGCTTGCGAACAAGCCAGCAGAGCAGATCACCTTTTGGAAGATATTCATCCCAATCCTGATTCCCTATCGATGGAAGAGTTGGCCAATGAAATCGCTTCAAAAAATCCTGCATGCCCCGATTGTGGCGCTGTAGAGTGGGGGCAGATCGAAGCACAGAACTTGATGTTCTCCACAACGTTAGGCGCTGGTTCGAGTGGGAGACAGGCATTCATCAGGCCTGAGACTGCCCAAGGTATGTTCACCAATTTTCCTGCTCTTTATCGCCACTTCCGACAACGCTTACCTTTCGGTGCAGTTCAAGTGGGAAAGGGCTATAGAAATGAAATAAGCCCTCGCCAAGGAATGATCAGACTACGAGAATTCAACATGGCTGAACTGGAATATTTCATCGACCCAGAAGAGAACTCTAAGCACGATTTCTCAAAATGGTCAACTATGAAATTCAATTTAGTCCCGGATTCTTCTGATACGATCAACACAACCATCCCACAAGCACTTGACGATGGTATCATCAGACATCCAAGCGTTGCTTGGTTCATGGCAAGTACTGCAGAATTGTTGTTCCATATGGGAATAGATGCTTCAAAACTAAGATTCAGGCAGCATGAATCAACCGAAATGGCCCACTATGCAAGCGATTGCTGGGACGCAGAGATTCTCGGTTCTTATGGTTGGATTGAATGCGTAGGTATAGCCCACAGAGGATGCTATGACCTCGAAGCACACGAGAATTACACCGGTCAGAGATTGCGGGCATGGAGAGATTGGCCTGAGCCAGTTCAAAGCAAGAGAACCTTGGTCACTATAGATGGTTCAACAGCTGGACCAGCATTCAGATCTCAAGCCGGTGCTGTCAAAGAGGCTTTGGAAAAGATGGATGCGCCCCCAACGACCTATCCGTTCAAACTGACTTTGTCCGATTCATCTATTGTTGAGATACAACAAGAACATGTAAAAATCGAAGATATCGATGAGACAATAAATGGAGAATGGTTTACTCCACACGTTGTTGAGCCTGCATTCGGAATAGACCGAATAATTTGGCATCTATTGGACCATGCTTGGAATGAAGAAGAGAAGAATGGAGAACAATATTCTGTGCTTTCTTTATCTCCATCAGTTGCCCCTATCGATGCTGCAGTTCTACCATTGATGGAGAAAGATGGGATGGATGAATTAGCATTGAATCTCCATGCTAGCCTTTGTTCAATGAATGGAATTCAATCAAGCCACGATGCTTCTGGTAGCATAGGTCGGAGATATGCTAGGGCTGATGAGGTTGGCATTCCATGGTGCATTACAATTGATCACCAGAGTCTGGATGACGGGACCGCAACAGTTCGCCGAAGAGACGACCAAAAGCAGATTCGATGTAAGATAGAAGATATCACCCTCCACATAAGAGATGGAAAAATGAATTCTCTCTTTGAATGATGCTCAACCTTCAAGGAGTGTCGTCGCAAACAACTTGCTATGCCTCCAGCCCAAGCCACCGATTGGGCGGAAAGATACAGGCCGGCTAGTGAAGCATTACTGGTAGGTAACCAAAAAGCGAGGCGACAAATTGAGCAATGGTTGAATCATTGGGAACGTGGCAGGCCTAGTAAACGCGGCATCTTGCTAATTGGCCCACCAGGTGTTGGTAAGACGAGCATGGCTAGAGCCATTTCATTAGACCGCGGCTGGGACATTATCGAACTCAATGCAAGCGACGCGAGAAACGCTGCTGCAATCCGTAAGGCTGCCACACAAGGAGCAATGCACCAGTCTTTGTTCAATACGGGTAAACAAAGCAAGACGTTGGTTTTACTCGATGAAGTCGACCATATTCAGGGTGGACTAGCAAAGATGGGTGAAGAGAAGATAAACAAGATGATTCAGAATCATGAAACAACTGCTGCTGAAGTAACTAGTGCAGGAGATAGAGGAGGTAAGGCGGAGTTGCTGCGATTGCTTCAAAACACAAAAAATCCGGTTGTTCTTGCTTGTAATGACGAAATGGGACTTTGGGGCAAAGGTTCAGGCTGGATAGAAGCGCGCAATAGATTCTCTAGTTTGGTTGAAATAATCAGGTTTAATCGAGTTAAATCTGACGATTTACGTAATATTGCTCGCCGAATTCTCCAATCGGAGTCCATGACAATAGATCCTGAAGGCTTAGATATCCTAGTCAACAACAATCCAGGAGATATCAGAGCCTTGGTAAGAGATCTTCAGGCCATATCGGTGGGGAATTCCGGACACATTCATGTCTCTGCTGTTCGTTCATACATCAACAATGCAACTAGAGACCAACACCTCGGTAGTTTTCCGGGCCTTGATCAACTCTATAGATGCAGAGATTCCATTGAAGCAAAGAAACTTGGTCCAAATCTTGACACATCACCCGATGACTTGCTTAACTGGGTATCATGGAATAATTCTTCACTGTTCAAGAATTCTTCTGCCATCGAACGAGGGGCTCGTTCATTGGCTCGTGCTGACCTAGCTCTTCCTGTTCGCTTCCATAACAGAGCATATCGAAGTTGGTACTGGGGTGGGCAATTAGGCATATTGTCTGCAGTATGTACAAGAACAGAAATTCCAGACAAAGTTCGCGCCACATATCCCGAATTCCTCCGTAGAAATAACCAAGTTTGGAGAAGGCAAGGAATCCTGAAAAAATTGGCAGAGACGAGTGATGCATCGAAGCATGCAGTTCAACGTGAATTGATGCCTATTCTGTCAGCCATACATGCATATGACCATCCCGATAACGATGCAAATAATTTCACAATCAGCCTTTCTCTAGGGCTGAGTGGAGATGAGCATGCAATGTTATGTGGATTGCCTGCGAGTAGAACCAGTACCAAGGACTTGATCAAAAGATATAATGCCCAAATACAAGAAAGAGTTACGAATCCAATTCTAACTGAGGAATTACCTATGGAAGAAGAAGTGGTTGAGGAAAAAGAGGCCAAGGATCCTGCACAAAGAACTCTATTCTAATCACTCTTCCTTACCGAATAAATCCTTGAATGCTTTCAACGCCCTTCGCGTCAACTTCTCCTCTGACTTTTCTTCTGACCTCCAAGTTCTGGGATGCATTAGAATCAAGGCAGTCAACAATTCCAGCCTGCCAAACCACATCAATATAGAAGTCCATAATAAAGCTAGACTTGACATCGATGCCCATGTCGCGCTAGGACCATAAGCACCCAGTGCCGGTCCAGTATTTCCTAACGAAGAGGCAATTACTGAGATGATTGTAATGAAGTCACTATCAGGCATTAATACCGCCATAACTAAGGTTGAAATGATGAATAGACCGACCCAAACGATCAACATTCCAATTACTAGTGCAATATTATCAGATTCGATAGGTTCGCCATTCATTCGTATTGTCTTCACCTGATTTGGTGTTGCAATCCTCTCAAGTTCTCTACCTGCGACCTTCAATGATAGATTGATTCTCAATATCTTCAAACCCCCGCTAGTGGAACCTGCACTCGCACCCACAACCATCAGGAAGAATAGCAATATGTGAGTGAAAACAGGCCATGGCACCCAATCAGTTGAAGAATATCCAGTAGAGGTTCCAATTGAAACGATTTGGAAGAGTGCTTTCCTTACAGAATCGGCATGTCCCGCCATACCGGAGAGGGACAGAGCAAGTGCACAACTTACAATTGCGACGAATAGGATACTGAAATACCACTTGAATTCCTCATCTTGGAAAACCTTGCCCCATTGACGGCGAGTCAAGAAATACAAGAGACTGAAATTGATCCCAGTCAAAATCATGAACATCACGATAATCAATTCAATAGTAACCGAATCAAAATATCCAATACTATCATCATGTGTTGAAAAACCACCAGACGGCATGGTTGTTAATCCATGGTTAATGGAATCAAATATGTTCATATCTCCAACAAAGAATAACAAAATCATCTCGAGGAGTGTCAAACCGAGATATATTGCCCACAATAACAAGGCCGTTTCTTTGATTCTAGGTCGCAACCTAGACAATGAAGGTCCGGTCAACTCTGCTCTTGCAAGACTCATTCCTCCTCCCAAAACTCTTGCTAGCAATAGCATACCGAGCATGATTATTCCCATGCCACCCAGCCATTGGGTCAAACTTCTCCAAAGTAGCAAACCCCTAGGCTGGGAATTGATACAGTCCTCTACTACTGCTACCATGCAAGCGGGACTCATAGTATCATCAATGACAGTCGCTCCAGTTGTAGTGAATCCTGACATCGACTCAAACCAACTGTTCACTCCACCTCTCAAGATATCAATCAATTGCGCGTCATCAGTAAACGGTCCTATGAATACGCCTGAAAGCCAAAATGGCAAAGCTCCAATTGCCACCACAGCAGGCCAACAAAGTGCAACTGCAGCAAATGCCTCCCTATCTCTAAGCCGTTCATCAGTGTCACTTCTCACCCAACCTCGGAGCATCAATACTCCCCAAATTCCCGATATCATCAGAGATGGCAAGAATGCCTGAATCGCCAACTTCCAATCGTCGAGAAATACTGTCGCCATCAGTGCTACGAACAAAGGTATGCACAAGGCTACCAATGTCCAACCTACAATCAGTGCGACCACATCTCGACGCATTGCTTCAACTCCCTAGTCGACGCTCAATCTCATCTACCCTGTCCGGAGGGGCGAAGATAATGACTCGATCTCCAGGTTGTAACACTCGTTCTCCAGAAGGCCTTAGCGTCATCATTTTTCCATCATCTGCGGGTCGCTGTAAGAATGCGACCACTAAGTTTCCAGACAATGGAAGGTCGTCTATGACCTTTGATACGTATTGAGAGCCTGCTCTAATACGGAAACAAATGCCGACAATATCAGGTATCGTGGACAACACTCCATAGACGCCAGTCAATCGCTCATGTATAGATGCAAGAATCTGATCGACAGATACTCGATTTCGATCAACAGCAAATGTGATTCCCATTTTTTTGACTACGCTAACCATGTCAGATGATGACAGAATCAAACCTGTTCGAGGAACTCCCAATTCACTTGCTAGAATTACAGCAGCAATGCTAGCATGGTCATTATCCAAAGCACCTATTGCTACATCGTGACTAGCCAATTCAATTTCACCCAATAACTCAGGGTCATTATGATCTCCATTGATGATATCAAGATTTGAGTCGGCGCCTAGCGAGGTTCCTGAAAGTGCATTCGCCTTAGTAAGATCCGATTCAATAACAGTCACTCTGCACCCATCTGAGAGATAAGATGCTGCAACTCTTTGAGCAACCAAACCAGCACCGAATATTGCAACCCTAGGGGTGGGGGTGAAATCTACCTCGTCGTGTCCAAATAGCCTTACGACCCTTGTGAACGAATCCTTTCCTATGGCTGCAACAGCCACCTTGTCCTTTGGTAATAGTTGAGTGTGCTTAGTTGGAATATATGGAGAATCACCAGGCCTCTTCATACCAACAATGACGGGCATATCACTGATTCTTTGAGAGACCTCTTCAAGTGATGTAAAGGTGAGGTCCTGAGCATCTTTTGTTATCTCCATCTCAAGAATAAAAGCACCATCTCCAAAGGGAATGACTTCGTCAAAACAAGTCATCAGCAATCCCGTCTTGAGACGCTCTACAGAACCATCTACGGGATGTAGAACCCTATCAACACCAGCCCACTTCTTGAGGTGCCCCTCTCTTCCTTCTTGCATGAAATTAGGATCATTGACCCTACAGATTGTCATCAGTCTACTAGAGTCCTTTTCTGAACTGATACGATGTGCGTGTCGCGCAAGGGAACAAGCCAGTATATTTCGCTCATCTGAATTAGTTACTGCAATGAATACACTTGCTTCGTTGATTCCGGCTTCCATCAACACCTTGCGCTGAGTTGCATCTCCATGTACTACTAGACAATCAACTCCTTGTGCCATCTTGATAGCACGAGGGTCATTATCGATTAAAGCGACTGGTTTGTCTTCCGACAATAGGGACTTGGCTAATTCCAAGCCGCTTCGTCCTGCTCCTGCAATCACAATTCGCAATTTATCACCCCGTTGAACGGGCTCAATCTCATCCCACCGTGAATGTTCCGCTAGGCATCGAAGGTCCAGATATGGTTTGCCAGTGAACAGTTCTAGCGATGGCTGTAGGATCCCATTGTCCCGATAGGGACTGATAGTATTCATTGATGTACGAACCAGTAGGAGGGCTAGCGACCTCGATGTAGTTCGTAAAGGCCGTTGGAGTGTGAAGTAACCACTTGGAATTGACAACGTCAACACTTCCTAGCACGAAGCAAGTTTCCATCGTTACCTGTTGCGATTCACACCATTCATCACTGTAAGGTATCATGATATTGGCCCAAGCGTGCGACTCCCAAACCTCGTAGGTAACTCCGGTTAGGGCTCCAAACTCATACCAAGTTGGAACTTGCTTTGTCCTCATTATACTCATGAATGCATTAGACTGCTCGTCACAATCACCCAATCCTTCTTGGATACACAATGGTCCGTTTCGAGAGCCATCGACTGGTGCATTGGAATCATACGGTAGATTTTCTCGCATCCAATCGAATGTCGCCTTTGCAAAGGCAAAGACATTGTTCTGCTTATCTGCGGGCAAAGTGCTGGTTATCGTGTTAGCCGTAGACTTGATGTATGTAGCATCAGAACCATCGATAGCCCAAGTACCATACTTCTGGGCGCCCATGCCAGTTCGCTCATTCCATTTCTCATATTTTCCGTATGAATTATGCCAAACACCAAATCCTCGATCCACTATATCGTCAAAACCACCGCTGGTGTCCTCTGAGATTGCAAAAGATTTGCCAACGACCTTTCCTGGTATGTCTCCTGTAGACCACCAAGTGAATGAACGGCCCCACAAATCATACTCAATACGCAGTACTTTCGTCTCACCTGGCTGCAGCGACGACTCCCACTTCAGACATGGACCGAATGTACAAGTTCCTGCATTGTAATCCCAATACAACAAATCCCCATCGATGTTTAGGGCATTTGCTTCTAGTCTAGATGTACAAGAATCACAGAGGATATCAACGCTCTGACCATTCAAATGCACAGTCATTGAACGCACATCTTGCAGCAAAGTTGAACTCATTGGATCTGCACCTGATGATGACTCATACTGGAAGTGATAATCCATAGTATTGGTACTGGTCCTTTGAGGCGGTAAAGACACATGTTGAGTAAACGTCGCCGCAAAGGCTGCACCTGGAGCATTTGAAACCTCGATCTGTTGCTGCAGAGTGTACTCTACTTCTATCGGATATTCAAAGGAACGGAATAACTTCTGCATAATCTCGTCCTGCAACTCATGCCAGAATACCATGAGATGTTCCTGTGCCGGAGTGAACATGAATACGCAGGCTACGGCGATGACCAGAACTACGTTCTTCTTCTTGCCCTTACGCCTACGCCTCATCTTGGCCTGAGAACGGCGCATCTTTGGAGCCAATCCATCTCTTGCACCACTAGTTGCCCCGCGCATGAACTCTCCACGAGACCTCTGCACCATTCCAGAAGAACCGGTGGTGACTCTACCACAAGAGTAACAGATGACATCCGATGGAAGAGTGCTGGCCATGCAATATGGACATCTACCCATGTGTTTGTCCCAGACGCGGACAACCATAACGCTTGCGCGGGCCTCCCCGCATGCATGATTATTCACGTACCCAAAGAAAAAACCGAGAAGAGGGATTCAATACAACTAGTAAGTAAATACCTATTCGGACTCGCCCACTGAAACTTCCCGCCATCGCCGCTTTCTCTGTTCTACGACCTTCTCGCGACGCGAAGATTGCGCCACAACCCTTCGATAGCGCCTCTGGGCTTCTGGAGTCAACGAATCCATCAACCATTTCTTGTCAGCCCTGCCTCTTCCTATCAATAATGGTGGAATCAAGAATACCCACCATATTGGTGCGAGTAATGCTGCTACCAAGAACATGGTTCCAAAAAATCTCCAGAAAGTTGCCCAAAATAGGGCCAACCATCTCTCTCCACGTTGACCTCTAGAGCCCTGTCCCGAACTAATGACTGCCTCCATCTGTGGCATGAATACTACAAGGATCGCAATGCTGGCTCCAACAGTCCATGTCAAACCATGGATTCGTAACAACTCAAAACCAAGGCGTACTGCAACCATTGAGCCCATTGCTAGACCTAAAGCCCAACCACTAGTAGGTGCAGATTTGTTGAGACGTACACTACGACGAGTCAATAAGAACATCACAACCAAAGAAGTAAGGTTGGCAACGATTAATGATACCAACAAACCTGGCCATGTCCCCGTTCCACCTCCTCCTTCTGCTGCAAGAACATAAGATGGCAAGAATATCAATTCGTCAATCGCCAAAGCCAAGAATGACCCAAGAATCAAACCGTATAGAATCATCCTAACTGCTGGTTGAATATCATAAAATCCGTGCAATCTACGCATTCCACCCTGCCAACCAAGGCCCATACCCAAGAGGCCGAAAAACAGCATCAGGTTGACCTGCGTTAGTTCGTTCACGTGCCTGCGGTTAGCATCTACCTCAAAAGGCAAACCCGCAGAATGACTTGGTCAGATTGAAATGTAATGCCTTGAAGCCAAGACCATGGGCCGGCTATGGTTGTTCGGAGGCAAAGGAGGAGTTGGTAAGACAACCTCGTCTGCAGCAACTGCTCTTTGGTTAGCAAGGGCGGGTTTTCGCACATTGGTAGTATCTAGTGATCCTGCTCACAGCACTAGCGACTCATTACGCTATCCTTTGGGGCCAGAACCAACTCCGGTTGCAGATGAAGAAAATCTATGGGGCATGGAACTCGACCCTGAGAGAACCATTGAGCAAGTACTACCAAAATTCAGTGAAGCAATGTCAGGAAGCATGGGCAATTCTTTGACGGGAATGTTCACTGGCATAGATACTGATTCCATACAAGATGAGATGAGTCAAGTTGAAGCCTCACAATTGATGATTCCTGGGCTCGATGAAGCCTTAGCATTTGACCAATTGCTGAGGTATGTCGAAGACCCTCGTTTCGATGTCATCATCTTTGATACAGCACCAACAGGACATACCTTGAGGTTCCTATCTCTACCAGAAGTCCTAGATTCATGGATGGATAGAATTCTGCGATATTACAGAATGACTGGAGGGCTACGCATGATGCTATTCGGTGGCAAGAAGCAAGATGCTATGCGCGAAGAGTTGGAGAAATTTCAACGCAGAGTTTCACATGTCAGGAGGGTTTTGACAGACCCAGAACTTGCAAATTTCACTCTGGTATGTATTCCAGAACAGATGGCTGTAGCTGAGACAACAAGGGCTGCTGAAGCATTAGATGAATATGGCATAACAGTAAATGGGATTATCGTCAATAGAGTAACTCCAGACTTTGACCATCCCTTTATCCAATCTAGGAGAGAGACTGAGCAAAGTTATCTTGAAGATTTAAGGCAATTATTTGGTGGCCTTCCCGTAGCGGAAATTCCTCTTTCTGAATCAGACGTACATGGCCTAGATTCCTTGCATTCACTTGCTCTGGGATTACATGGCGATGAACCCATAATTCCTGAGGATATGAAACCAATCTCAGTATCTAATGGGATTCCAATCAACTTACGAAGAGGATTGAACATTAGAAAAAATGAGGGAGAGTTGGTGGTAGAGATGTATCTGCCGGCAGCAAATAAGGAAGAGTTGAATCTACGTTCCGAAGGAAATGATCTCTACATTGGAGTAAATGGCAGAGAAGCAAGAATAGAGGTAGGGCACAGAGTCAAAGTCAAGGATGCTGAAGCACGATTTGAGGATGATATTCTGAGATTAACTGTCAAAGGCGAATCGTTGGATTGAAACGATACTAGGGGGTCGTAGGAACATGGCACTGGAGGGTCTGGCAAATGGTATCTTCAGAGCTATTGGTAGGCTAAAGGGCAGAAGGCGCCTTGATGAGGAAGAACTCAAGGACATGTTACGCAGTCTCCGAAGAGCCCTGCAAGAGGCGGATTTTAACGTCAGACAGACCAAGGAAATAACCGACAGATTGGAAGAGCGAATTCGCAATGAGGAGCCGCGTCCAGGAATTACACTACAGACTCACGCGATGAATATTCTCTATACCGAACTCGTCAGGATGCTAGGCCCAGCCCGAGAGATTAGGCCACATGGTGCGACAATCATGATGGTTGGTCTATACGGGCAAGGAAAAACCACAACCACTGCCAAACTAGCAGAGTGGTATAGGCGTAGGCATTCTCTCAAGGTTGCAGTAATTGAGGCGGACGTACATCGACCAGGTGCATATGCCCAATTGAAGCAACTCCTGGAAGATAGTTCTGTAGAGGTATATGGAGAGCCTGACGAAAAAGATGCTAGTGCTATAGTTCGAAGAGGTCTAGCCAAGCATGCTGCTGCTGATGTCGTAATCGTAGATACAGCCGGAAGGCACCGTTTGGACGAGGAACTGGTAGAAGAACTCAAGCAGATGTCTGATTTGATGAATGCTAGCGAGAGATTTCTAGTAATCGATGCACAGGTTGGACAAGCTGCTGGTCCTGTTGCGGCATCATTCAACGAATTGGTAGATGTCAACGGAGTAATTGTAAGCAAATTGGACGGAACTGCGAGAGGTGGTGGCGCACTATCAGCAGTTGCCGCTACCGGCGCACCAATCGTTTACGTTGGAACTGGTGAGAAAGTCGCTGATATCGAGAAATTCGAATCAGATCGCTTCATCTCTAGACTTCTCGGAATGGGAGACATTCAAGGTCTGATCGACCTTGCTCCTGAAGACCTTGACGAAGAAGAGGCTATGCGTCTGACCGAGCGCATGATGAGTGGCCGCTTCACTTTGAACGATATGTACAAACAAATGGAAATGATGTCCAAGGTTGGTACCGTTGACCGCTTGCTATCTTTCCTGCCCGCAAACATGTTTGGCGGCATGGGAGCAATGGGTAAGGCCCAGAAAGAAGGGATGCAGCAGAATCTTGAGAAATATAGAGTCATCATGGACAGCATGACCAATCATGAGAAGGACGACCCCCTTTGTCTCAAAGCAGAGCGAATCAGACGCGTGGCACACGGCGCTGGAGTGAAAGAAAAAGAAGTCAGAGAATTGATTGCACAGTGGAATCGTTCAAAGAAGATGATGAAGGGTATGTCAGGCAATCGAAAATTGTCCAAGCAAATGCGACAGATGATGAAATCTGGAGATTTCGATGACATGCAGAATATGGGGATGTAGATGCAAAGACGCTTCGCCATAATCGGCCACAGAGCCACCTCAAATGGTAAGTTGAATCTCAACGACCTCGCAGGTTCTTGTGGACGCATGGATGTGCTTATCAGAGCGGTAAACAGCGCTCTCTTCCTTTCTCACGGACTCAGAGAAAATTGCCACATAACATTACACTTGATGGGTGGACCCGGGCCCTCTCGTAGAATCTGGTTTGACTCTAATAGTCTCAAGGGCTTGCATGTTGAGGAACGCGCTATTGCGGGGAGAATTTCTTCTATTTTACAAGAGCCAGTTCCTCCAATCGGACAGATGATCGAATTCAGCCCAGGACTATGGCACTCTGGAGGAGACATATCCAATACACTATCAGAATGGATGCGTGAAGAAGTAAGCATCATTCTACTCGACGCAGCAGGTCCCGAATTAGAGAACAATCTTGATGAAGAGCGAATTGGATTCATTTTGAGTGACGACCAAGCATTCACCCAAGAAGAAGAGGAATTATTTGGCGAAATCCAAAGAAGATCAGTAGGCAAGTTGTGGTTGCAGGGACACTCTGCGATTACAGTAGTACACCATGTTCTCGATCAATCTTGAAACCAAGTTGGCCAGCCATTCTTGGCTTGCATATGTTCCTCGATTACTGTATCAGGTGGAAAATCTGGGTGCTGCGACGGATGTGCAGATAGGAGACTTATCGATGCCTCTCCCCGAACGATTGCATCTACATCTCCAGCCTCAGATTCCCCATTCACTATCTCGCTTGCACCGATTTCGATATGATTACCTGTAAGGCTCAAAGCACCGAGATAATACCGCCGACCTAAGGTAGTGCAAGTGAAATCCCCCCTCCAATCTGGTGGTATATTCACATTGAGGAATGACTGTCCACTGAGGAATGATTGCAAGGCATTATCTTCCAGACTCGCGTCTATATCTCGCGGCCAATTGACCGGCTCATCGGGAATGATTTCAAGCACCTTCTGCAACAATTTCTCACTAGCATTCAATGCCTTTGGCATATGAGATTCATCAAAGGTAGTTAGAGAAATTGCAACTCCCGGAATCCCATATAGAGCAGCCTCCCTTGCCGCTGCAATAGTTCCACTATGCCAAACATCAACAGACATATTTGAACCAACATTTACCCCACTTACCAACAATTTGGGTTTACTATCGATACCCAATTTTTCTAGGATTCCATCGCCGATTGCTATTGCACAATCAGAAGGCGTTCCTGCTAATGAAAACACTCTGAGACCTTCCTTTTCCAGTGCGATGTGATTCTTCAGTTCCAAGGGCTTTCTCAGAGTCAAAGACATCCCACAAGCACTACGGTTCTCACTCGGAGCAAAGATGACTACTTCCATTCCCATATCGAGAAGAATCTGCGCCAGAGTATGAAGCGCTGGGGCGGCGATTCCATCATCATTACAAAGTACCACACATGAACTCATTCCTCTTCATCCCCCTTAGCTAATTCCAAAGTCACCAACAACGTTCCAGCGATCATCAATGGACCTCCTAACCAAGTCCACATTCCCGGTATACTATCAAGCCCCAATATCCAACCTATCAATGAGCCGATTAGTGGTTCCATAACAAGTGTCACCGAAACCACAAGCGGAGGTAGCCAACGCAAAACTGCATTGATTCCAGTATGGCCGAAAAGACCAGGCCCAAGTGCAAGATATGCAACATATGGCAACCAAATCAGCATAGACCAACCCAAGAGGCCAGTGCTCACCATTCCTAGAGGTGCACCCTCGATAATCATCGCTGAAATCGAAAGACCGATGGCGGCGATCAATGTAACTGGAAATGCATAGAGGAACAAAGGCATCCACTCCCTCAAGGTCCTACCTGCCGCGAGATATCCCACAATAGCAACTGCTCCTAAGAATGCTAACATGTCGCCAAGAACAGAAACACCTTCCTCACTCCCTGCTCCCATTATCGCCAATGCTGCACCGGTAAAACCGAGGAGCGCTCCAATGATTTCTTTGCTAGATGCAGGCCTGCCAAGAATCCACAATCCGACAATGATGACCAAGGGGTGTGCGGTTACGAATAGAAGGCTATGAGTTAGTGTAGTCTCTTCTAATGACCATAGCCAAGAGCCAAAATGAAGCGTAAGGCATACTCCTGAAGCCAGAATTATCAATGAAGAATTCTTGCTCATGCAACGCTGTCGAATCTCCTGTCCACTAGAACGCCATTGCAAAACAAAACCCGGTAACAATACAACTGCTGTAGCCTGTAACCTCCAGCCTGCCTTGAGCAATGGGCCTGGTCCTTCCATCATCTCAAAGACGGCGCCTGCACTACTGACAGCAAGTAACGCAGTTCCTAGAATCAACCATGCCCGCAAAGGCACTGAAGAGTTGGACATCCAGACACCTCAGGCAGACAACTTTGCGTCTTCCACATCATTACCGCCGATGATTCCAGCGCGCTTGAACAACACGTAAATTACCCAAGCCATCAAAACGTTGAGTAACAAGAATCCAACCAAACGAATGTATTGCCAAGAACTGCCAATGATTGAACCACACTCACCCGCACCTGTATCCATGTACATACCACATCCAGGCGCATCGTAATTTGAGAACCATCTGTCGACATAAGAAGGAGTTCCAGCATCGACCATAATCCCTAACTCATTGAAAGTTGGCGGAGCATATCCTATTGTATCGATAAATGCGAATACTGAAGCCTCGGTTCCAAAGAAGGCTTCGCCAGTAAGCATACCAGCAGCAATCATGAAAGTACCTAGCAGGATAAGCGCTCGTCGTTTCTCGGCCATAACTGGACCTTCAGCCTCTCTGATCTTCTCCACTTTCGGATTGAGGCGCTTTGCCTCCCAATAATCCCTAGCTCCTCCACCGATTAGCATCGGGAAAGTATGTGGCACAGTAAGATACATTCCAAGCCCGAATGAAGTTCCCATTCCTGTAGACCATTCAACGAATACTCCAAGCATGAATCCTAAACCAAGTAGAATCAAATCTCCTTGCCCCTCAGAAAGCAAGACCGAGAATGTGGCGAAAGCATTGGCTTGTGGGGCCGCAAGGTCAATGGTTCCATCTGCAAGCATCTTGGAAAGGAATATCGCAACTCCTGCTCCAAGAATACATCCTGGAACTACACCGATTATGTTTCCCTTGGAGATATGGTAAGGCCGGTTTCCAATATACAGGCTGTTCTTGTAATCAGCAACTACTGTTCCAGACATTGAGATTGCCGATCCGAAAACTGTAGTTCCAACCAAGCCCAATAGAATGGCCTCTTCTCCAGAAAGTCCCAACTGAGTATCAAACGTCAAAAACAATCCCATCAACATTAGCAGTACGATGAACGAAGTTCCACTGACCGGTTCAATACCTGTCTCACCCATCACTCTGACAGCGATTGCTCCAAGCAAGAAAGTTGTAGACAGTAGAATTATTGCGAAAATTATTGCAGGAAGAACTCCAAAACCTCCTGCAACGAAAATTACGACCATCGCTATTGCGGTGATCGCCATAAGGATTGGAATATGTTTGAGTGGCCACTCATACCATCCTTTTCCGGGCATGTATTCCTGACCTGCATCACCGCGGAAAGCATCAGCGATGTCCTTACCGATGGTTGCAAAGGTCTTCCACATCTTAATCAAACCAAACAAACCTCCACCAACAATTGAACCAATGGCAATCATTCGAATGACGTTCTTCCATGCGATCAACGATAACGCGCTCTCACCAGATGCAGCAGCATAGTCTAGAATCGGAACGGTTTCCTGCAGACCAGCATCGTAAATTGGATAGTTGAAAATTATGACTAGTGGGACCAAATATAGCCAACCTACAATCGTACCTAGATTTACCAAAAGGGCTACTCTAAGCCGCATGAACCAACCTATGGCAAGCATAGAAGGAGTCAGGTAAACTCCTACCCAAGTATAGGCGAATGGGTTCCAAACAGTATCGGGTTCACTACAGCCCTCTGGAAATCTTGCTGCCCATTCTGCATCTGTTGGAGAGATACCGTCGCAAGTATATGGGTAAGTAGTGACATGCTTTGACTGCCCCACTCGATTACCAGTGTCATACACGCCTGCTGGCTGATGTAATACACTGCTTGAGTAAATATTTGCTAAACCATATCCATTGATTGTCATAGTTTCAGCCAACCAATCCATCAAAGCAACCCTTCGTCCTTCAATCCAAATAAGTGGATATTCAATGATGAAAAGAGCCCCCATGGTTAGAACTGTCCAAACTCCAACCTTTCGTAAGGCGTCTTGAGCTTGTTCTACAGCCCCTACATTGACATCGCTGGCAATATCCAACATCTTGAGATAGGCCTCAAATCCAGGAAGAGGTAGCGGATCTTCAACCAACCAGACTCTTCGGAAAATGATGAAATACATTACACCAAGGAAACCTGCGAACATGCTTGCGATAATTCCAATGAATGCCAACTGCCAAACATCGGGAGAAGATATCAACGGTTGACCACCGACTAGATAATTCGCTGCCGGCCCAGTTTGTGCTAATAGGAAAATTGCAGGGAAAGTGAAGATGAAACCAGTCGATGCGTGAGTTGCTCCAGTGGTTGCTGAAGTTGCAATATTAACTTCAGAAGGAGACCACCTGAGGGCCATTCCGAGTAGATACGCGATATACCAAGCGGCTGAAATCGCCAGTCCTAGTTTCAGACCGATATATGCTGTAACTCCAGAAAATACAGCGCCGATAGCGACGCCAATCATGACCCGGCTTGTGCTCCAATGGCTTATCTCAAACGTTTCTTCGAGGTTCTTCTCCTCAAGATATTGTTCTAGCACACCGGTGTTGATATTGTTGTACATGTTGTCGTCAAGCCAAGTCAACTCGCCCTTCTCAATAGCCTTCAGACCTTGAGAGGTAACCGGTTGTCGGTATGCGCTTCTCTTGACCCCCATCAAACCACTCCGCGCTGCCGGCAATCTTGTCGAAGAAGAACCACTTCAATACAATATCTATTCTTGCGCCCCTTTGGGGCGCAACAAATAATGATCAATGATCTCGAATAATCTTGTATCTTCCCAAGGCTTCCATCCACATGATTTCGCCTCCGGGCTCGATGTTCAATCCATCATCCAATGGCAAGACCAACATCTCGTATGTTTTTGCGTCCATAGCATGAACTTCCTTACCCTCGATATGAGTGACCGTTGCACTTCCTTTCTCAATCATAGGGACGTTGATTGAATCGGTGACACTACCAACGTGACTGATTTTCTGGCCAGTAAATAGATTGGTACATTCAATACGAGCCTTCGCACTACCGTGCTTTCCAGGCTTAGACTTGGAAATGCTGAGAATCTTGTAAGCCTGGTCGTCTACACAAAGATATCTTCCAACCTTCAACGTTCGAATCTCTACTCTAGTTGTTCCGGGCATGACGCCTGCTGGGATATGTGGCTTATGAGAGTTGGCTAAACATCACTCCTTCCAAGGCCGCCATCTACCGTCACCTTGGTCGCGATACCAATTCTCTCCACCATGTTCCAACCATTCCCAACCATCGTCATCAATGATTCCCTGAATCTCTCTAGAAGGGCCAGTATAGTCACTCATCGTATCAGGAGCCAATCCTAACTCGGCTTCTTGCAAATCATTCTCAACATTGGAACGTACTCGTTCAAGCATCAATCCTTGGTGTGGCCCTAACAATCTGTATTTGAGAGCATTCTCGTAATCCTTACTTGCGTCTTCAAGGGCGATGAGGTTCTGGCAATTCCGCAAGCGCTCAGCATATCTTTCACCCCTACCCTTGCGAGTTAACAAACCGAAGGACAACCACGAGGCCATGGGGAGTCCGACTAAAATTCCCAACAAATCCCATGCCCCCAATCCAATCTGTGTACCTGGAACCACGACTTCGAATGATTCAATCGGCTTCTCTGCCGAACTGAATGCATCGGTGCCCAAGCGTTCCTCTTCTGAATCTGACCAACCATCATTATCATCATCATTATCTTCGTTATCACCAATACCGTCTCCATCAAAATCGCTGCATTCTTTAGAGAGGGTCGGAAACAGGTCAACTTCGTCCATGCATCCATCAGCATCTAAATCTCCTGGGCTGGCGAACTTGGGGAGAATATCCATTGTGTCATTGTATCCATCATTGTCGAAATCATTCAGAAATGGATCGGCATTTACGCCGCTTAGATTATCGCCGAGTCCATC
>DAWL01000104.1 GCA_002505935.1 Euryarchaeota archaeon UBA226
TCATCTCGTTCGCAACCTTTGGTAATCGTTGTTGACATCACGAATTCCATGGAGGAGGGTTCTGAACAGAGCACATGGCAAATTTTGAATCCTGCTGAATTGAAATCCAACACGGACAGCAATCCAGCTGTGGGAACTTGGGAATTCTCAATCACTGATACTTCTGGTTCGACAGTAGTCAATACAGTGTCTCTCGGTGCTGGGGATATAGAGAGTATCAAGTTGACAGTATATCCAGGAAACGAGTTGGAAGCAGGAAATCATACTGTTTACCTTCGCATCACTGAAGTGGGTGATTCGGATGAACCTAGGTACTTCGATCTACCCTTGGAATTTGAGATAGAGGAAGACATGCCTGATGACCTCCAAATAATCCAGATTTCACCTGATTTACCGATGCAGGCAGGTGATAAGAGGCAGATGGAATTCAAGGTAGTAAATGGCAATAATGTCGACCTCGAATTGTTGCTGGACATCGATGGTCCATCAGGTTGGGATGTCGACATTGAATCGATACCATTCATCGGAGTTGAAGCATTTGATGACAAGACTTTCACCGTGCTGATTATCGCTCCAAGTGAAGGAGTGAGAGATGGAGATGTTGAGCAGATCACCATCACTGCAGAACCGCTGCATAAAATCACACCATATGGCCCGGATTATGTCAAGACCAAGAAGGTCCAGATCAAGATTGATTGTAGCGGCGGAGTTGAATGTTTGATGCAGGAATTAACCTCTCCAAGACAGTCTACCTTGGCTGCCGGGGGAGGGCTTCTTCTGTTGCTGATATTCGCAGCATTCCTGCGAGGTAAGCGCTCAGTGCAATATGTTGAGGAATTTGTTGATGAAGAAGACCTTGAGGTTAGCGATGAGACTGAGACTGTCGAGCAGAGTCTTGAAGAGATCCCAGAAGATGATTGGGATGATGAAATAGAGATGCTCGATTAGAGTGAAATCGATTTCCCACAGGGGCCCGTAGGGCCCTGTGGGTGTATGAACGATGCTCCATTCGCCTTATGTGCCTTCGATTCACCCCTAGATATGGTGTTCACGTTGTCACGTCACGATGTTGCCCCTAAGCCCGCCACAGTATCACGTTCTGGAGTTCTTCAGGCCCGCAAGTCTCTAGGCTTGGTATTCCTGATGGTTTTCTCTTCATTTGCTGCAATTCAATTCAGCGCTTGGGAGGTTATGGCCTTGAACGATGCAGATCAAGATGGCCTGTCTTATGCGCAGGAATATCTTCTCAATACGCAGCCAGCAGACCCCGATACAGATGGCGATGGTCTTCCTGATGGTTGGGAATGGAAATACGGTTTGGATCCTTTGGATGCTTCAACCACTGGTGATGATGGTGCTACTGGAGACCCTGATGGAGATAATCTGAACAATTTGAAAGAATATCTTGTCAACATCCCTACAAATTGGGATTTGCCCTCAACTACGTATTTGGATAATGGAGTTTGGTGGAATGGCACTGTTCCGGTAAGAGGGTGGTCTGAGGAGCATGTATTGACGCTGAATACCCCTGCTTGTGGAGACCCTGGTAGCGACGGTAACGGTGGTTCAGTCATCCTATGTGATGAAGATCCGCCCGGAGATATTTGCAATGACAATATCGACAATGATGGAGACAATCTCATGGATATGGCTGATCCAGACAATGATGGTGATGCTAATTGTGGTAGCAATGACGATGATGGCGATGGTCTGATGGATGAAGATCCAGATGGCTGGGATACCGATGGAGACGGCATGGACGATGGTTGGGAAGAAGCCAATGGATTGGATCCAACCTCGGCTAGTGGCGATAACGGTAGTGGCGGAGACCCGGATGGCGACGGTTTGATCAATATCTACGAGTACATCAATCCAGGTTGGGACAGCCAGTGTGGAGGCAGTGATTGTTTCCAGCCTGGCCCTGGTCCTGGTGCGACAGCAACAGTAACTCCATGTAATCCTCTACCTCCTTCGAATTGTCTAGGGACTGCTGAGGTCGATTCATTCACCCAGACCGATCCTTTGAGGGCAGATACGGACAAGGATGGTGTGAACGATGGTGATGAGGCGATTGGCAACCTGACCGATCCTACCGCTGCTGATACCGATGGAGATGGGATCTCAGATGGTATCGAGATTTTTTCAACATATGGTAATCCTGCACAAGCAAGCGATCCAAGGAATAACAATACCGACGGAGATCAATTCGATGATGGTGATGAGGACAAGAATGGAAATGGACTCCTGGATGCTAATGAGACAGATCCAACGCGTAGAGAAGATGCTGGTGATGAGGACCAAGATGGATTCCAGAACTGGGAGGAGAACATGACCTGCACTTTGTGGGATGTGGCCGATACCGATCATGGAGGGATAGGGGACTATCAGGAAAGCGTCAATCACAGTACCGATCCTTGTGATTCATTGACTCCGTTCCAAACAACACACTCAGGATATGCATCCCAGCGCCTGACTTTGGCCGACCCATCAGGCTTCAATCCTGCCGGTGGTTCAGGATACTACAATGCCTCAGGAGTCTTGACTGCCTTTACCTATACGGGCCTACAGGGTTCGGTATTGATTGGAGTTCCAGTTTCTCCACCGGTTGGAACGGTTACTGTAGAAAACTGGAATGGTTCATTCTGTCATACTTCAGCGGTAGCAGATGGTTCGATTTCCACCACTCGAACGTATTGCGACGATGATTATTCAGATTCTGACGGTGACGGTTTAGCAGATTGGGAGGAATTGAGAGGTGTTTATGGATACACTTCCAATCCTGGATTGACCGATTCAGATGGTGATGGCGAATCAGATTTTGATGAGGTAGCCGTAGGCCTGAAGACCGATCCACGAGATCCATGTTACAACAGTCTTGATACAGATGATGATGGATTGAACGATTATTTCGAGACCAGCACGAATTGTACATTAGAAGCGATAAACATCAACAATGGAACATTTGACCTCTATGTTACCGACCCCGATGTTTGGGATACCGATGGAGGTGGGATAAACGATGGTGCGGAATATCTTGATTCTACCAATCCTGAGTTAGGTAATGCTGCTGACGACATACATTTGTCTGATTACGATGGAGACGGTATTCCCGATGAGATCGAGAATATTTCTGGTACCAATTGGCTTGATCCGGACACTGATGGCGGAGGTATGTCAGATGGTCTTGAATGTCCTTTGCCATTCCCATTCACAGGATGTACTGGTTCTGGATTCAATCCATGGGACCCCAGTGACGATATCGTTTCGAATCAAGTCATCTTCTATGCTGAGAACACTTCAGGAGTAGTAGATGCCAACCAAGTCCACTGGTGGAGACAATATACCTATGATAATTACACTACAGCAGCATACGGAGTGGATTCAAATGTGCATCCAACTGAAGACATTACTTTAGCTTACAATAATGGCAGTGAACTTCCAGATATTTCTTTCCAAAATGGAACTGCTTCCTGGAGGATCACCTTCAATGCACCAATAAGCAGCGGTCCTTTCCCTATGCCAAGTAATACTCAGAATATTACTTCTGCAATGGACGGGACAGCAGAATTCACGCGTTCCCATTTGACGCATAGATATGATGTCAAGGCGAATACTGGCGCTCTCATCGAGATTAATGCGGTACAACCTGAGGTATTCTATTCGGATACTGTACGTTCCAATACGATAGCGAAGTCAGGGATGGCGTATGAAACTGCATTGACTCCCGAATTGACCGACCCTTCATCTCCATTATCTTACGTTTTCAATGTCACCAATGCGGTGATATCTGAGGCTGGAGCATCCAGTGCTTGGGAAAAGGCTGCAGCAATCCAAGATTTCTTGATCAATGGAAATGGTAGTACTGAATTTGTGTTGGATAGTAACGGTTCCAATGGTGGCTCCTCTCCTGATTTGGCGAATCATCTCATATTATCAGCAAAGAGAGGGACTTGTTCAGAATATTCTACTGCATTCGTAACTATGCTTAGATTGGCAGATATTCCTGCGCGCAAAGTTTCTGGTTACATGGGTGGAATCTGGAATGGTAGTGGATACACAGTAATGAGTGATCACCATTCATATTGGGGTGAGGTAAGGCTACAGACAAATAGTGGAAATGGTAATCTGGATTTGGGTTGGATACCATTCAGACCTTGTCCTGAAGCAGAGGTGCTAGAAGTCGTTGATGAGACTTGGTCTCCAACCAGTTATGATAGAGATGGCTCGGTACCTATTGAAGTAAATGGAACTCTAAGATTCGCTGAGAATCAAACTGTTGCAGGTGGAGTGACAATAACCGCATATCTTGTTCCTTCCGATGAGTTGTCGTTGGTTCCCGGTCCTGGCTCTTCAGCTGAGCGAGAACTTGGTTCAACAACAACAGCGGCAAATGGAACCTTCTTCATATCTGGAGTTCCTTCAGTGGCTATCCATTCAGGTTTCCACAAGGTGGTTTTCGTTCCGCGTACCATGGGAGTAGTTCAATCACAATTGATTGAGCAAGATTGGTTCATCAACGTGACAGATGATGTTGTATTGACCCATATTGATCCAGCCCCTTCAAATTCTCCAAGCCTCGGTGCTGGTTCTACTACTACCCTCTCAGGAACGATGGCATATCAGAGTCAACCTGAACTTGAGATTGAGGACTTAGCCAATCATACTCTATGGTTGAATTACACGACCACTCAGGATGGTGCAGTTAGTCAACAAGCCATAGTAGGAGCAGGTGGTGCATGGGAGTTCACAGTTTCATTGGAT
>DAWL01000151.1:0-670 GCA_002505935.1 Euryarchaeota archaeon UBA226
TCATTTCTTTTGTATCGAACTACCTTCTCCAAATTCCAACCAGCCTTCTGTAGATATACTTCCATGTCATGGAAGATAATGCGCGCATATTGTACAGGGGCACATCCTTCTTCATAGCCAGAATAGTCAGCATGACCAAACCAGTCATAGTAATCCTCTACTTGCAAATCTTTCCTGACAACTTGTTCTTCATTCATTAAATCACCTTGATTGATGCTGATGTATGTTCAGAGGAACATCCTTCCGACCGATGTGGTAGTTGTTGCAACCACCCTTATGAAGTATGGCATCGAAAGTCACTCCTCTTCCTCGCATCCCTGATATTCGAGAATCATTTTTGCCCTTAACGGCCAGATATATTCGAAATCATCTTCTTCCATGGAATAGATTGCATCTTGCCAATCATTGAATGATCTGAGGTTTCTCCAGACGATGAATTCATCATGATCTTTCTCGGGATAGAATATCTGGAAAATCAACTCTGAGTTATGCAATTGAGCATTCGAGTGGATTCCCTTGGCGGTCATTACAGCCTGCCAATCGATATCATGTTCGAGATATTTCTGCAGATATTTACTCATCTTGGTCACGTCTATTCCTCCTGATAATCATCCTCATCTAGATGGAAGATAATCAACTCCTCGACCTCTCCCTCAAAGGATTCCAATTG
>DAWL01000151.1:1042-3904 GCA_002505935.1 Euryarchaeota archaeon UBA226
AGAGTAAGATTGAGCAATTTCTGTGTCAAGTTCTCGGTTGCATCTTCGCCTGACCATTTCAGAGAAGTGATCGGTTGGAAGCCCCACTTAGCCTGCAACTTGACAGCCTTATCCTTCAATGCCAAACATCTCTGGAGACAGGATTTGAGTTGCTTGTTTCTCAATATCAAACTTGCATCCTTGAGGAATAGCCAGGATACGTGGTCAACAATATCTCCGTGAATGATGGTGGTCTTAATTCCACCAAATTCGTATTCCCTAGAGATTCTCTTGGTTGGCCTCAAGTGATGCGGTCTATCGATGAGCCATTGTACCCAATCCCTGTATTTGTCAGGCTGCCAAGGGCCCAATAAAGGGTAGGGGCATTCAAGTTTGGATACTCCGGGCATCTCAAGATGATCGAAATATCTCTCAATCCAGTATTCCCTGTCTATGTGTCCGCTCCACCTTTGAGGTACTCTGTTTTTCATGCTCTCCAAATCTGTGACATTCATTCTCCTCTCAGCCATCAATGTAGCAAGGAAATCATCGGCCTCTCCGAGTTTCCTGCTGTTGTTGACTTTGAAAATCTCAGCGGTAATCTCTCTGTGATTCGGCGTAATCTCAAGTCCTAGAATCGGCCATTCTCCCTTTCCGAGGTGCTGCAGATTAATTCCCTCAGCTACTTCGAATGAATCCTCATCTGGAAAATCAAACCATTGTGGGCAAGCATTCTGATGCTTCTTGTCGAGAATGATAACTCCTCCATCCCTCACTTTGCTGGCCATCAATGCGATGCAATCCATGAAGGATTTCTTGCTACTGTCAGTGAATGGCTCAAGCCAGTCAAGATAGAGAATATCAATTACGGGAATAGAGAGGAATCCTTCTTTGCCATCCATCGGTCTGTGAACCAGCAGATTCTGAAAATCAAGGTCGGGATTCCTGTATGCGGCACCACCGCTAACAGGGTCGGCTATTCTTGCAAAGTATTCTTGGCCAATATCGTCGGAATGATAGGGCCAGACATCTGGATAATACGGACTGAGGTCATCGCATATCAGAACGAATGGCTGAGCGTGATCCTCCATGACGTTCCACGATGCCAGATAATTTCCCCCAGCAGCGGGATGAACCACAATTAGCGGCCCATCGGTTGCTTTGGGCAAGGGTACTTCAAAGTACAATTCGTTGTTCTTCCACATCATATCATCACCTCAAATGCTCCTGGCATGGCCTTTTGGAACAATTCTGAATATCCTCTTAGTCTGTCTCATCGACCTATTATAATCGCTAGCAGAAACGATTGCCTGTTCTCCACCTCTTGCGGTATCGATGATATTGTCCCTGTGCAAAGTCACGATATGCGCGGTGCAGAGTTTGCCGCCCTCGACTTCAGGGTCGTAAGGTGGGTCTTTGGAATAGAAACTGAGAAGGAATAAATCATCCATCTCAACCAATTCATCAATGTAATACTCGAGTCTTCTAAGGTCGAAGTTACAGTATGCTAATTGCATTCCATATGGCTTCAGAGCCTTGGACCAACTATGTGGAGACTGTGAGTTGATAATTGGCATGAAATCCTCTGGACCTACATCGGCCCCTGTCGATCTAGCAAGCATTGCCAAAGTGGTCGGAACACAGGTAGGACCAGATTGTCTCATGTGTTCGATACATAGGTCGGCGAAGAACGGCCCTTGTGGCTCGCCCTCTGATTCTACATCCCAAAGTGGGGCGCTAGCATTCGGTTTCCAATTCAATTTTGTATTGTTCATCATCTCACCTCATTGATACTCCCAGTCTTGGTCGGGAATTCCTCCTGGCCAATTCTCTTCCATCCATTCTGCTCTCTCAATCGCTTGGAGGTCCCTCTCAAATTCAGCAATCCAAATTTCTGTATCAGCGATGCACTTCTTGATGACATCTAGAGTATCGGCGGGAAAATTCACTTCGCAATTCCTTTCGATTCCCAAAACATTGTCATGGGTGAAAGCTGTGCTCTTAGCTCCGTACTTTGGAACATGCTCTGGGCATACCCAATAATCTCCCAACGAATGTTCAATGCCTCTGAACATGGCATAACTGGTGGACCTTGGTAGATGCCTTCTGGTAACAATGTCCTTGATGTTCTGCAGGTGAGCCTCAATCTCTCCAGGAAATAGCCATACTTCGTCGGCCAGACCCAGTTCAAACCTGAATTTGGTTCCATGATTACCCTGTATGGTGATGGTGTAGCCATTCAGAGAAACCGCTTCAGAATCGTGAATAAATTGCATCAGTGCAAGCCAATCTTTTCTCTCTTGAATGACCTCTTCGGAATCATCTTCCTGCTCGAAATGTAAATCATCTTTGATTTCAGTCAGGCACAACTCCCACTCGGGCCAATTGTCCCAATCCTTTGCCTCAGCGATGTTCTTCTGATTGTAAGCGATGAAGATTGACATGAAATTCTCGAGATTATGCAAGTCCCCGTTATGGTCAATCATCTCTTCTGGACTAATGAAAATATCATCACCTCCGCTCATCTTCCTCTCCTCCTTCCTTCTGTTCTGTCAGGATGGCAAACTGTGCAAGTAGTATCGATACAAGGCCAATCGTAATCATTCTCGATGGAATCAATGTAGCCATACTCGATCATCTTCTGCCAGAATGGCCTAGCATGTGTACAGGTGTCCACCCAGATGTGCTTGCCTGGAAAGGCCTGTCTGATATCTGCAATCATCGCAGTGCCGTTACCCTTACCTCTGTCTTCTTCATCAACCACGAAATTGTGAACTTCGACTTCTTCATCGACGATGATTACGATACAATCCGAGATTGGATTTCTACCTGCATAGTAGTACCAGTTCTCTTTGTGTGGGTGCTGCCAAAAATCTCCAACAC
>DAWL01000151.1:4293-9900 GCA_002505935.1 Euryarchaeota archaeon UBA226
TTTTCATATTTTGAGTTAGAGAGGGCACCCGGATTCGAACCGGGATCCTGGGATCCGAAGCCCCAGATGATATCCATTACACCATGCCCCCATGGTATGCTACCGTCGAAGACTGCAATGCAATCGACGAAGCCTCTGACCAGCGGTGTGGTCACAGTAACAATGTCAGCAGAGTCGGTCCAAGGAACGGCGAAGCCGTTCCCCCCTGTTCTTGGTGGTAGTGGTATTCATTCCATTTTCCTCCGCTGCATAATACCCAATAACTAATCATATTTAAATTGTGTGGTTAATTTGCTCATAATTCGCGCGCGTGACATACTGTTACTAAAGAAAGAGGGGGATCCCTCCGGACCCAGGAAGTTACAACCTGGATAATTCAAGAGCATTTATGGATCCTATTCGAATAGTTTAATCCTTTATATACTGTCATCGATTTCTGCAAAATTCCGGGGTTTGAAAATTATGGCAGAATTGTTTGACGCAGAAGGAATTAGGATCTATGCGGGCCGAGGTCCGTATAGCAGAAAGTGTAGGAGATTGATTGCTGAAGGTTTGGCATACATCAAAGATAATGCAGGAAACTTTGCAGAATTTATTGAAGAAAATCAAGAAGGTATGAACCCTTCAGCCAGCACTGAAGATGCTCTAAAGAGATTGCAGAAAGAGGCCGAATTGGCATCGAATATTCTCGGAATGAACGTATCGGGATATGAGGTCAGCGTTGAGGTCGATGACCGAACTTACGTAGCTACACTTGCTCGAAACTTATCCAGTTGTATCAGCACAGGTTTGACGCGTGAACAAGCGGCGAAGTTGTTCCAATCAGTTGTCGGTTGGATGTCCTCTATCGGCATGACTGTTGGCCAGGCAGAAGAATTGGTAGAATCTCTTCACAAGATGTTGGGGGGTATGATAGCACAACCTGCGCGCCAACAGAATCCATTGGATACTGTAGGCAGGCCAAGTACTCGTGAAAGTCGAAGAAGCAACCGTTCCAACCTTCTCGAAGTGAATTGTATTCCAGGGACCAGAACATCCGCATGTTGGGATGAGTTGTGGATTGAGGCATTCAGACCAGCCATTGGTCATCACCACCGGGCGAGTATAACTGAGCCGGAAATCGTCAATGGTAACAATAGTTCAACCGAGACTCACCATTCGGGGAATGGGCGTGAAACATGGGAGAAGCCAGTTGCAATTGCATGGAAGGAACATGTCTGCGACAATCTACGCGATGCAGCTCGCAGCAATTGTTTCCGAAGAGGTGCACACAGTGTGATTCGAATCTTCTTACCAGATACCGAAAGGATTGATCTCGGTGGTGAATCTCATCATTCAGATTACCATTTCAATCACCAGATGGAACACCGGCACAAGGATTGCCTTGAACGCTTTATCGATGAATGCCGCAGCCAAAAATCAACTGGCAACTCTCCTGATCTACGCGTGTTCATACATCGCGGATTGGATTCCGAGGAGGTGTCTCTATGAATGCTGAATACGTGATTCAATTGTTGAATCCAACTCCGCGACATCGTACCATGAAGATTCTTCGAGGTAAGCCACTGAACGGAGACCGTAGTATTCGTAGTACTCAGGACGTCAGTATGAGGCTACCACCTTACAGTTGGAGAAATGTATTGTTTGATTCCAGTGGCAACCCTCATTCCAGCATGGTTCGAAGCATCGATGACATTGACATCGAAGAAGATCTAGCTTCCAGCGGTACAATCTCATTCGACAATAACAGAACAACCAGAATCAGAGTTGATGGAGTAAACGTTAGTGGTATGGCTGGAGATCTAGCTTCGCGCGAGAAATTCACATCGGCAGCTTCTCGGGTCTATGCTAATCTGTTCCACGACCCTGATCACTACCTTGGTGGTCGCATGGTCATGACTCAGAATTCTTTCCTACGTAGCCAACGCGATGGCAGGCCGGGATTGTATTCACCTGCAGCACTGAACCTTACGATTGAAGAGAGACCCGATTCTCTCTATCAGAATGTGAAATCTGGATATCTCGAAATTCTTGAGTGTGTGGGTGATGGTTACAATTCCGATGATGCCTTGCAGCTGAGAATCTCCAATAATTCACCCGAGCGCGTACGCTTCTGTATTCCAAAGGGAGCCATGTTTGAGCAGTCCGAATGGACCGGAAATCAAAATCTAGTGGTCCCTGATGAACAGTGGTACGAGATCGGCCCAGGTGAGGAACAGAGTTTCCCAGTGCCTGCCATGTGTGCCAATGCTACCGGGGGCTCTCCAAGTCGAGATAGGATGAATCTAACTCCATTCTTGTTCAACGACCTGGGAGAGAGTTTCAGTTCACAGGATCGTTTCTGGAGTTCCTCTGATGGCGCAAATCGGAATGCTCGTCTTTGAATTCCCAATGAACTCAACTATTATTTGTTCAAGTAATGTATCACTACTCAATAAATATCTTATTTCTATGATACTCAAATGCTAGTTCACTTGGTGCAGCATAATCGCTTGAAGGCGGTAACACTTTGTCACCGTTCAGGTTAATCAATTCGGGTGCATTCATTCTTTCATCAGTAATTCTCGATGATACCAAAATACGCCTATCTTCATCCACGGAAATCATTCCTTTGTCAAAGGCCCAGTGACAATTCTTTGACAACGCGATTCCATTTCCAAGAGAGTCATCATGTGAAACTGACCAAGGAACAATATGCGCAGCATCTATGATTGTATGAAATGAAGGTGTTTGAAGACGGAGCCCTGTAAATGCACATGTGTGATTATATGCCTTCTGAATTGCTTTTCGAAAACCAGAATCTCTTACTGCTTTCTCACTTGCTTCACTCTTTACTGGTTTCATCTCAAGAATATCTTCTGCATAACGATTTGATAGAATGGATATTCGTTCTAAGTCCTTGATTGTTTGATGAGTATCGGGATGGAAATTCTCGGTTAGTATATCTTGTATCAACAACTTTCGTTTTGAAGAGTCAGAATACAGAGAAAAATATTCATCGGAAATTTCAGCACCGCGATATCTTTCTCGAAGTCGGTGTGTGGATTTTGGCTGACCATCCTGCCCTGGATCTCTGTTATCATGTCTCCTCAAAGTCCAACCATGTTCCCCATGCATGTGATAAAATGGTAGCCACATGTCTCGTTTTCTTCCTATATCCAAGCAATTTGAATATTCCCAAAAAGTCTGTTCCAGATATGAACTCGGTTCGATTAGTGGACTTACTATCTTGCCTTCTTCCATCCCTTGAAGAATCGCTAATAATAGGAAAGGTTTTGATGGATTTGAATGAAATGTTTCAATGCCATATCTTGCTTTGGATCTATCCTTCTTGAACTTCATGATGTTCACCAAAATTCAAGATTTTCAAACTCCAAATTTTTCGTTGTATCGACTTAACTTTTCAGCTTTGTATTCCTGCACCCACTGAACAATTCCCCCTGGATGTAATTCGCCGGGACCGTGGCCAAAGCCACCATTGTATACGGCTGCCCATTCTCCATCTCTATGGTAAAATTCCTCCATATCTACACCCAAATCAAAGAGTATCTTCCATCCTATATCTCCTGTTCTTTCGATGACGTAATGATACCAAAATTTTCGCTCTTCGACAACTTCATCATCATCGCCCGTGATACTGTGGTAACTGTGTATAATTTGTTGGACTACATCGGCATCATCTGAAACGACTTCCGAAGCAAGTTGCATCATTCCAGTTTCATATCCACTTTCACCTATCTCGCAATTTTCAAAAATTAATGAAATTGCATTTTCTTGCGCCAAAATTGTATCCTTTGCAATTTGCCCAAATTGTTTGTAAACTGCATCCCCTCCTTGTTCATATTCTGGAATTTCCTGATTTGCTTCTTCCGCCCAGAATTCAATTACATCAGATGGTGATTCAGATTGAAACATATTCAATGCGTCAGCCAATTCCATCTTTCCGGAATCCATCACCATGTGCCATACGCTGCTCGACATATTTCCCGATAAGGGGCCATCTCAATAACGTTACATATCAAAATCGATCTCTCGATAATTCTAATTAAAGTAAATTTTCAACGATTGCAAACTATTGCATTATTGATGCTCCCATTGAGGATACTTCTTCATGCACTCTGCGAACTCATCTGAGTCTAGGTTACTGGCCAACCATGAATGAATATTCTTCCAATCTTGCATATCGAACCAAGCCCTATCATGATTAGCGAATTGCCTGACAAAAGGAAACAAGGAATCGCTCAAAGCAACCGATATTTCATCCTCTAATCTTTTATCGAGGTCGCTCAAATATTTGCAAGCCTCTTGTCTATGCTCGGTTGAATCAACATCTTCGTAGCGATTAGGATATTTGTACCGATCAAGGTGGAACTTGAACTCCCCATCATTCCTCTCAACCCAATTCTTTTCTTCTTCATCTAAGTCCCAATCAAGAACGTGTTGCATAATCTCAAGACTCTCTTCGATAACGGTTCCATCTGGCAGTAGCATAACTGGAACTGTACCTTTTGGCGAGATTTTCATCATATGATCAGGTCTGTCTCGTAACAGAACTTCGCGATGTTCATGCTCAAATCCAGTTCTTACGATTGCCATCCTTGCACGCATTGCATATGGGCATCTTCGGAAACTGTACAGAATCGGAAGGTCGGTCACCATTCCAACTCCACATTGAGTGAATCTGTCGACTTGACGACCCTGTCAGGTTTGGGTTCAGGCTCTGGTTCTTTCCATGCATCGTCCCAGGCTTCGTAATCCGCCTTGGGCTGTACTTTCTCAGGCTCTGGTTCTGGTTCCGGTTCTGCGACTTCTTCTACAACCTCTTCTTCAGGCTCCTCTGATTTGGGCATCGTTGCACCTACGACGAAACTGCTTCTGGTTTCAACAACCTGTTGGTGAGTGACTCTTTCCTTCTCGGTAATGGTTTCATAGACAGCAGCTTCCTCTTCCTCCGTACCAAAGAATTCGCCAGGAGTTACCTTAGGGGCATCCTCATCGAACATCGGTTCCAGTTTACTATCAACCTCAAGAGCAGAAAGAGAAGGGTGTTGGACTTCTTCTGCTTTGATCTCTGGTTGTGGCTCCTCTTCCTCTTCTGTTGCTGGAGCAATAGCCATCAATGCGTCCATCGGTACCACGTTAGGACTAGGTGCACTCTCTAGAGGAGGCGCTGGTGGACCTTCCGGCGCTGCTGGTGGGCCAGCAGGTGGCGCCGTTGGTGGAGCCTCTGGGGGTGCTGCGGGCGGCCCTGTGGGTGGTTGCGCAGGTGGTCCCTCTGGAGGAGACATTGGGGGGCCCGATGGTGGTGCTGCAGGTGGCCCCTCAGGTGGAGCCGATGGTGGCCCTGCGGGTGGTTGCGCAGGCGGTCCCTCAGGAGGAGACATCGGAGGTGCAGCAGGAGGGGCCGCTGGTGGTCCCTCAGGCAATGATGCGGGTGGCTGCGCAGGCGGTCCTGCTGGCGGACCTTCGGGAGAGGATAGTGGAGGTCCTGCTGGCGGCGCAGCGGGCGGTCCCGCTGGTGGCCCCTCTGGCAATGCTGCAGGTGGACCTTCGGGAGAGGATAGTGGAGGTCCTGCTGGCGGCGCAGCGGGTGGTCCCGCTGGTGGC
>DAWL01000151.1:9912-10038 GCA_002505935.1 Euryarchaeota archaeon UBA226
GGGGCCCGATGGTGGTGCTGCAGGCGGCCCCTCTGGAGGAGACATTGGAGGCCCGACAGGTGGTGCCGTTGGTGGCCCCTCAGGTGGAGCCGATGGTGGCCCTGCGGGTGGTTGCGCAGGCGGTCC
>DAWL01000057.1:0-1080 GCA_002505935.1 Euryarchaeota archaeon UBA226
GAGCAAGAGATGCCAGGATTGATGTCGGTACGTGAAAAATATTCAGCCGAGAAACCATTGGCTGGAGTAAGGGTCACAGGTTCCCTCCATATGACTATTCAAACTGCTGTTCTCATAGAAACTCTTGTGGATTTAGGAGCTTCTGTAAGGTGGGCCAGTTGCAACATCTTCTCGACTCAAGATCACGCTGCAGCTGCAATCGCAGCAAGTGGAGTACCAGTTTTCGCTTGGAAGGGAGAAACACTAGAGGAATATTGGGACTGCACCTTCAGAGCATTGGATCATGGACTTGAAGAAGGACCTCAATTGATAGTCGACGATGGTGGTGATGCGACTTTATTGATTCACAAGGGCTACCAACTTGAACAAGGTAGTGATTGGGTAAACGAACCTACTTCCAATCATGAGGAACAGTGCATCAAGGACGTTTTGAAGAGGGTTCACGCAGAGCGACCCGGATATTGGACCAAAGTGGTAGATCAATGCAAAGGTGTTTCCGAAGAGACAACTACTGGAGTTCATCGCTTGTATCAATGGGTCAAGTCGAACTCACTATTATTCCCAGCAATCAACGTCAACGACTCAGTGACCAAGTCGAAATTCGACAATCTATACGGCTGCAGAGAATCTCTAATCGATGGAATCAAGCGAGCTACTGATGTCATGATTGCGGGTAAAACCGCTGTGGTCTGCGGATATGGAGATGTAGGCAAGGGTTCAGCACAAGCCCTCAAAGCCATGGGTGCCAAGGTTGTGGTGACTGAAATTGACCCAATCTGCGCCCTACAAGCTGCGATGGAAGGTTTTGAAGTACAGACCGTTGAAGATACTCTAGGAACTGCTGATATCTACGTCACCACAACTGGAAACAAGGATGTTATTCGCGTTGAACACATGGAAGCGATGAAGGATCAAGCAATAGTTTGTAACATCGGCCACTTCGATAATGAGATTCAAGTCGACGCTCTAGAGTCTAGAGAAGATGTTGACAAACTAAACATCAAGGACCAAGTTGACAAATTCACATTCCCTAATGGCAACAGCATCTTCCTTCTAGCATCAGGTAGATTGGTGAATCTA
>DAWL01000057.1:1465-4988 GCA_002505935.1 Euryarchaeota archaeon UBA226
GATTTGTGGAAGAACAAGGATGTCTATGAAAACCAGGTATACATTCTACCTAAGCACCTTGATGAAGAAGTAGCAAGACTGCATTTAGAGAAGATCGGCTGCAAGTTGACAACCATGACTGAAGAACAAGCGGAATACATTAGCACCCCAATCGAGGGACCATACAAACCCGAGCATTACCGATACTGAAGGTTCTCACCAAATACCCATTTCCATCAGTGCGTCTTCACTAGCGTGAGTCTTTGGATCCCATCTTGGAGACCAAACCAGATTGATATGCACGCTATCCACTCCTTCAGTTGATAGTGCTGCTCGATGAGCCGCCGCCATTATCTCAGCCGCAGCGGGGCAACCAGGGGATGTTAGCGTCATGTCCACCTCAGCATGCACATTTCCCTCTTTATCCTCGAATCTGACTTCATAGACTAGGCCAAGATCGACTATTGATATGTCCAGTTCTGGGTCTACAACACTCTGTAATGCCTGTCTGACATGTTCCTCATCTGCCATCTTCACTCCCCCAGTAATGCTGCTTCACTCTGCACCTTCTTGAACATATTCAGAAAACCATTGGCCCTACTTGGAGAAAGTGCATTGGCTAGACCCATCTCCTCGACAAAGGCCGGTGAAAATGAAACTACTTCATCGATACTCAATCCTTCCAATGCTGTTGCAGTAATTGCAATCAATCCCTGAACAATTCGCGAATCGGCGCCACCTCTCAAGTGGAAAGTTCCTTCAGAATTCAATTCCCCACGCACATGTGCTTCTGATTGACAACCGTGAACTCTAGTTACTTCAGTCCATTCAGAAGTCGGCAATTCGTCGACTGATTCTGCCATCTCATACAGCATCTCATAACGTTCACTGGCGTCAAAAGCCTGAGTAAAATCCTCAATAATCTCTACCAAGGCAGAAGGCCAATCCCCAGAAGTGTTATTCTCATCTTGGGACATCAATTCACCTCAAGCAAAGCGCTGACAAATTTCCTTCACAGCATCCACGAAATCCTCTGCTTCCTGCTCGTTATTGTACAGCCAGAATGAAGCCCTGTTGGTTGCTGCAATATCGAAACGCCGCAAGAGTGGTTGAGCACAATGATGTCCGGTACGTACAGCGAAACCCTTCGCATCTAGCATCATTCCCAAATCATTTGCATGAATGCTATCATGGAGAAACGAAACCACGGCTCCATCTCCTTCCGCCTGTCTACCAAACACCCTCATTCCTGGGATGGCACGTATTTCATCAGCGACAAATCTCGCTAAAGATAACGAATGACTGTGAATGCTATCCGTATCCCATTGTGCAAGCCAATCCAAAGCAGCACCCCAACCAATCGCTTCCGCTATACGTGGAGTACCCGCTTCGAAACGATGCTCGTTCTCCTGAAATGTGGAATGATCGAAATGAACCTCTCTAATCATGTCCCCTCCTCCCATGAATGGTTGCATCTCAGTGAATGCGTCTTCAGTTATCATCAAGGCTCCTATTGCAGTTGGGCCGCCCATCTTATGCGCTGAAACAGCAAGAAAATCAGCCCCTAATTCATCGAAACCCAGACGATCGTGGGGCGCCGCCTGTGCAGCATCGATTAGAATTCTAGCACCTGCAGAATGGGCTGATTTCACCATCTGCTCGATTGGATTACGAACTCCTAACACATTTGAGGTATGAACAACACCAACCAGACTCGCTCCTTCTACAGCCACGTCGAATGCTCCCATATCGAGTTCAAAGGTCTCTAAGTCGAAGGGAACCCAGCGCAATTCAACTCCTCTTTCTTCTGCCAACATCTGCCAAGGAACAATATCGGCATGGTGTTCCATCTCAGTTAGTACGACCACATCCCCGCGTTGGAGATTTGCCCTGCCCCATGAATGGGCAACCAAATTAATCGCCTCTGTAGTACCTGAAGTGAAAACTACTCTGGATTTTTGTGCCGAAAACCAATGCCTCAACTTTTCTCTTGCATCCTCGTAGGATTGGGTAGCCTCTGCAGCAAGAGTGTGTGCTGCCCTGTGCACATTGCTGTTTGAATTCTCATAATATTGTGACATTGCGGCAATAACCTGCTGCGGTTTTTGGGTCGTTGCTGAATTGTCAAGATAGACCAATGGCTTACCAGATGGCAAGGTTCTAGCGAGAATTGGAAAATCAATTCTTGCTGCGCTGACATCCAGTTGAGATGGAGTAGGCCAGCATTCAGGAGTCCATGCCATCATTTACCCGCGGAAGGCCGGCCTTAATCATCACTTGTACTGAATCATCAGTCAAGTAATGCACAGTCTAGATGAATGGTTAGTCTAGTTCTCAGCCAATCGATTATAATAGATGAATCAAGACCCTGCATCGCATCGATAAGGAATCCTTCGACTACAAGATGTTCAGCCTCCTGCAACTCCAAACCTCGACTCTGTAGGTAGAACATCTGCTCTGGATCTATTGGAGCGCTGGCCGCACCGTGCGCAGCACTAACATCATCTGCCAAGACCTCAAGTTCGGGAATCGACTCTGCTTTAGCCCCTGAAGAAAGTAGCAAGTTTCTGAATATCTGAGAGGCATCAGAGCCATCAGCGCCCTTGGCAATTTTCAACATCCCAGTGGAGATACTTCTACTCTTATCGTCACAGGCACTGTGGAGGACTACCTCGCTGTTGTTGTTTCCAACAGGGTGTTCTACTTCGAGATGATTATCATCCACCCTCTCACCTTTACCATGTGAAGCAATCATCTTCTTGATGCTGGAACCTTGTTCGATATTGGAACGAAGGTCCGAGCGTACCAAGGAACCTCCAAGAGACAATAATCCACAAAACATGTTGGCGTCCTTTGCCAAAGCCCAATGTTCACCTCGCAACAAGATGGTGGAGGAACTCAATGCTTGCTCCATTGCTTCTCGATAATGCGCACCTGTTGCAATTTCTCCAGATCTTCTGAAACCAAACCAAGAGGCTTCTCCATTAATACTCCAAAGGGCCTCTACCTCAGCAAAGGCACCTACTTCCACAGATACGTGTGTTGCAGCAACGTGTCCTCCCGCCTTGACTTCAATCAACAAAGGCGAAGACAAAACCAAGCCTTCGTCAATCGTGATCCTCCAATACTCTGGACATATAGCTCGGTGAAATGCTTCTGCAATGTCAGCCGAGTCTTGCCATTCTTGTTCACTGGAATCCGAACACTTCAGGCTGATTCCTTCTGGGACATCAGTGCCATCAAACATGGAAATAGAAACTGAAGCTGGCACTACATCTGTAGGAATTTCATTCACATCTCCAGTTGGATGCACCTTTCTCCAAGGGGTATATCTCCACGAATGAATAGAGCGCGAAGGAATTGGAAGAGAACGATATTTCTCAACTTCGGTGGTCATCATCCAAGCACCACCTCAACCGATGCTTCCTTCCATCTCCATCTCCAGAAGACGATTCAATTCCACCGCATATTCCATTGGTAATTCCCTTGTGAAAGGCTCAAAGAAGCCATTGACAATCATTCCCAAAGCCTCCTCTTCAGTATG
>DAWL01000149.1 GCA_002505935.1 Euryarchaeota archaeon UBA226
GCAGGGTTGGCGTGTTAGAGAGACAATGAAGATGGTATCAACCATAGGTGACGAAGAAGCGATTCGCAGTATACTTACCGAATCTTTGGAGGAAGTGGTTGTAGATTGGTTATTCGCTGATCCCGCAAGAATCAGGAGATTGGCATTTTTGGGGCCTTCAGTAGAGAGAGTTGGATAACTCTAGGAAGTCACAACTACCTTTGCTGCCCTCAAGAGTTTCTCTTTGAACATGTACCCCTCTTCGATTACATCGATGATTTTGCCCGTTGGATTATCATCGTCTGCAGGAACAGTAGTCAATGCTTCGTGAAGATTTGGATCAAACTCCTTACCTTTACAGTCGAGAGATTTGACACCAACCCCTTCTAATTCAGACCAGATTCTATCTCGCATCAAGGTTAGTCCTTCTACAACGGAAGCATTCTGTTCAACCATGTCTTCAGGTATGGCCTTCAAAGCGCGGTCTACATCATCTAGTACAGAGAGGAATCTTCTGGACAGGTTCATGCTCGAATATTGAATCAACTCTGATTTTTCCTTGGCCATGCGTCGCTGTATATTCTGAATCTCGGCATCGCGGTAGGATATCTCTTTCTCCGCCGCCTCCGCTTTAGCCTCGGCTAGGGCTAGTAATTCTTCCATTGTAGGCTTTGGAACTTCTTCCGACTCCTCTTCGGAAGCAATTTCCACCTCTTCATCAGTCGGCGCAGTGTCCTCTTCCTGCTCTGACATTGGCCCCTCGTACAGGGCCTCTTTCTTCAATTTCACCATGGTTCCCTATGGTCGAATGGTTCAATAGAGGTGGGCAACGAGCCCGCGTTGCCATCTGATACTGGCTACCTCCTTTTACGGTGGTATGCCAATACTCGGACGGGTCCCCGGAGGGGGAGTGATTGGAGAAAAACAAGGAAGCATTACCTGTTATAGCATTGGACGGAGCAAACATCGCTTGTGCATTCATGGGGCATGATGTCCCAGGAGATGCAGTTGGCATTGTCAAGGCCTATCGCCACTTTGCAGATTTAGGGCATGAAGTAGTCGCTTTTGTCAAACAATTCAGGATGAATGAGAAGAATCCTAAGCAGATGCTCAGGAACCTCGATGATTTGTATAAGGGAATTCCGAAAAAGTCGATGGCGGTTGTTCCAGCGCGTTCAGATGACGATTCGTTCTTCATCGATTATTGCATCAAGAATTCTGCAGTATTGATTACTCAGGATGGATTGAAGGACCATGAGAATAGACTACAGGGTAAAGAAAAGGACGCGTTCATGAAATGGCGTGCTACGCATCGTTGCGAATACATGTTCGCAATGGATCAGTTCATGCCTAATCCTAATTTCAAGATGCCTGACCCTCCTGCGAAAAAAGGTTCAGCGAAGAAGGATAAGTCTGCAAAAAGCAGTCCAACTGGAAAATCGAAAAAGAGGTCTGAAGATGATTTCAAGCAGGTTCTAGCGAAGAACATGGGTTCTCAATTCCAGGTCCATTCATTGGGCACGGACCTTGTCGGATGGTGTAATTCAGAATGGAAGACTTCATTCTCATCCAGTAAGGAGATTCGTAAACACGTGGGCCTTCCCTCCTCACCTTCGATGACGAAAATATTGGAGCGATTGTTCAAGGACGAGGTCAGTTTTTCAGGTAAAGGTCAGAACGTTCGCTGTACTTACACCCCAGTAAATCCTGTTGAGGACAACCACAAAGCTTGGTTATTGCAACAAATGGATGATTGGATTCGTTTATCCGGATTAGGAAATAAATTCAGCCAGCGAACTGGGGGCCGCAAACCTAAACTCGTTCTCAAGGAGATGGGGGCTTCGGGTAAGAACATGGAAGAGATGTTGAAGAGTCTGTACGGCAAAGGAAATCTTGAATTCAGAGGCCAGAATGAACTCAAAGAAGTTCGAAGAATAAAGCGAAAGGCCAAGATTTCCAAAGCCGGCAAATCATCAAAGAAAATGGCGGAAAGTGAGGCGATGATGCATGTTTTGCAGATTATTGGATTGCCAGAGAATTGGAAGACGCCTACTCTACTGACTCGCCTAACCAGTCTATTCAAGGGCAAATCACAATTCAGCGGACAAATGAATTATGCGAAAATTGGGCAGGAATTCCTTGAAGCGACAGGGTGCAAGTTAACTGCGGTATTTCGTGAACAGCAAGACTTGGTTAACCGCATCAATTCCTCGGGAATGGGATTGAAGGCTAGTTTTGACGGCAACTCTCTGGTCATCAACAGTCGATAGTGTTCGGAAAGAACCCTAATCGTGCTTGGCAGCCCAAGCATCCTCTACAGAGAGTGCCTTGTTCTTGAGCGGGATGATTTTACGATAGACTTCAGAGGGGGCCTTGATTTCTCCATCAACGCTCAACAATCCTGCAAGTGGTATTCCAAAGTGTTCTTCATTTTCCATCAGTAGTGGTTCAATCACTTGCCAGTCGGCATCGGTCAATTCGGTGAAATCCCCTCCATTTAGTTGACTTCCTGACAACCTTTGATGTGGGTCTCTGACGTAGATTGCTCCTCCGCTCGAAAGACTGAACAGATTTCCTCCAGGGTATGGGGTATCTAGAGATTCGATTTCTCCTTTGTCATTGAATCGAATTCCATTGATGACTACGAAGCCACCTCCTTCTAGAGGGTCTCCTGCCATGAAAGATTCCGCAAGATAGTCCAAGGCAGTTCCATTGATGACGAGTTTTGGAGAACCTACACTATTGATCATCGGCCTGCCAGCAGCATTGGCCAATATGAACAGATTTCCTCCTTTGGCTCCATACCCATAGCATTGGCCAACATCCCCATGTACAACAGTGGTCCCTCTCTTGTGAATCTGGGCGATTTGATCTTGTCCATTTCCATGCATGTGGATAGTCATCCCATCATTTCCACTACCAAGGTAATCTCCACAACTACCGTATACGTCTATGCTGATGTTGCTTGTTTCTGGGCCCATTCCGTTTCCGATGAAGCGGTGTCCGCGGCACATGATGACATGGAATTTCTTCCAGCCAGCATCTTTCAGTGCGACCAGTTCTCGAGCCAACGATTCTGTTCCCTCGATTGGATATGGCCTTGCATCGATGACAATGTTCTGTTCATCATTTGCAGGCACAGGTCTGTTTCCAGGAGTCATGTATCCGACGAAATTTTCGCAAGGCGAAACAGCGGTTGACATCAGCACCTGCATAAGCGCATCTTCTACACAATCTAGCCACCTGCTTCTGCGCAGTTGCCCCGTTGGATATCTTCTGTCAAGTAGTAATTGTAGACTTTCCACAGCGGCGTTCCGCTCGATCTCGATCAATTCATTGCACATGGCACGCGCTTCAGGCCAATCCATCTTCTGCAGAGCTTCCACAGCAGTTGAGAAATTCCGCACAGGTGAATCACTCCATTCAACTCCGGAACCATTCGCCGTTTCTTCGATGAGATGATTACCTGGGGGATGTGTATCTACGAGGTCTCCGAACTTGTTAGTCATCTTCAATTCAAACTTACCATCTTCCTGTTTTGCCACGTCAAAGAGGAATGAACCTCCGTCGGTATAGGAGCCCCCGCGCGCATTCCAATATTCGTCGCAACGTCGCCAGAATCTCTTGTCTTCCTTAGACAGACTATCCAATACTGCATCGATGACTTGCTTCTCCGAGCCACAAAAAGCAATTCCCACTTCTCCTCTCTGGTAAGAGAATACCTGTGGTCGTAACATGCTGGTATCGGTGATTCCAATCAACCTGTGAACGCCAGGTGCTGCTGCTTGTGCGATGATGAAAAACCAAGGCCCATCGGGGGAGCCATGAATATGGGTACGCTGGATTTTCTCGTAAATTTCCTGCTTTGAATCGGGTAGCATGACGAAATCCAATTCGCTCGTTGGGGCCAAGGATTCGATGAGGTATTCAATCGGATATCCATATACGCGGTGATGAAGGTCGAAGGCCAAAGCAGCAACTTCGGTATCGGTGAAGAATAATGGTTCCATCCCACGCTGTGCAAGGTAATCGGTCACTGAGACGTAGTTTGAGAAATCACCATTGTGCACCAATGCCACATCGATTCCCTGCCCGAAGGGGTGTGCGCCTCCTGGATGAGTGACTCTACCTCTAGTCGGATATCTGTGGTGTCCAATCCAGACATGAGCTGTGACATCGTCGAGCAAGTAGTACTTGATGACATCTTCAGCATATCCTACGATCTTGAGGATCAACATGTCTCGGCCGTGTGAGAGAACGAAAGCATCAGCCCTACCCTCTGTTGCGTAGAATTCAACATTGAGTCGGTGCGTATTTCGGTATACATATTCTTGATGCAATGCATCTTCATCAACGAAGTGTGAAATGTCCAAACCTTCTTCTTTCATCTTTTGAACCCCTTCTGGCTTAGGCTTGACAAAGTAGCAGACCACGTCAGGCGGTCGAACCTCCAATGCGGGAAGAGCATCTTGCCAATTATCTAGGGTGGGAATTTCGTGAACGTGTTCGACCTCAAAAACTGGGTTGATGTATTTCTCTTCGACTTCATCACGGAATCCCTCGTTGACGTATGCTATGGCGATAAGGTAACAATTCTGCAAGGTTTCTGCATCAGTAGTGAATTGTTCAGCATCAAGGCCAACCATAGCGACCCCGCCTCCCTTTCCATTGCCTCTGTTACGCATTTGTTCTAGACTATCGAAAAGGTGCTTGCCAGCCACAGGAACCTCACAAGCCAGTCCTACAACGCCGCAACCGCCTTCAGCAGCATCTTCTTCTTGCATTGTAATCTTGGGTAGTGATCGAGTTAGACGCATTCTAGCATCCAATACTGCTTGCACATCTCTTGGCATCAGGCATCACCTCCTGCAACATATCTCAGAAGGTCGGTTCTTCCGCGCAAATCTCCGATGGCATCCAAGCCAAGTTTACGCATGATGTCTCGTAGTCTCCATTGGACAGCGCTGTAGAAATTGTACAGCCTTTCTTCTCCCCAGTCTTCTTGCACCCATTCCTTGAGTTCGATATCGGTGGTTGTCAATCCCCAAGGGCAACCCCTGCCGCTAGGTCCACCTTCACAATTGGAACATCGAGTACACCCCATAGCTACTAGGTCGCTGGTGCCAAACACAACGCCGTCGGCACCAAGGGCTATTGCCTTGGCAACGTCATCGGCGGTGCGGATTCCCCCACTTGCAATCAATGTCACTTTGTCCCTCACCCCTTCCTTGATGAGGAACTTGTGCACCTTTGGAATCGCCAGTTCGATTGGCATGGCGATATTCTTCTTGGCGATTTCAGGAGCCGCTCCTGTGCCCCCATAGGATCCATCTAGATGGATAATATGTGCACCTGCATAGTACGAGCCTACCGCAACCATGTCTACATCGTGTGGAGTACTGACCTTTACCGAGATTAGGGCTTCTGGATTCACTGTTTGAATCCAGTCGATATGTTTCATGTGATCCTCAACTGAGTAGGTCGAATGGAATGGGAACGGAGAGAACAGGCTAACGAAAGGAACGCTACCGCGAATCTTTGCCACTTCTTCACCAGCCTTGGCAGCAAGCAAGTGTCCTCCTAGTCCGGGTTTTGCTCCCTGTGCATACTTGAATTCGACAATTGGTGTTGCTTGAATCGACTTCTCCTCTACACCGAAATATCCAGTTGCAACCTGAGTGATGACGTTCTCTTTGAGTTCATACAACTCTGGAGGGTAGCCACCTTCTCCGGTAGACATGAATGAGTTCCAACGCTTAGCATTGCGCGCTCTGGCCATCATGACATTGACAGAAACTGAACCATAGGACATACCTCCTCCATAGATTGGCAGGTCTGGTGTCAATTGCCTTCTGCCATCCTCTCTTCGGTTGAGATTCAATTTGGTGTCTAAGTGTTCGCCGTGTTCCAACCACTCTGCTTCCGGTTTGAATTTGAAGTCCAGTCGGTCGAATCCGCCGTTTGAACGACCAGTCATGTAGTTGAAATTCTCCGGTACTTCTCCTGTTTCAGCCATGAACCAAGTTGCAAGAATCAGATCATCAGTCCATCTTGCGTCACCTAGGGCTTCGGGTTTCGGGAACTCCCCAAAGGCACGCGCATTGAGTCCATCGTGCATTAGGTGTAGAGTCTTCTCCATCAAGGCAGCAGTGGGTGCCTTAGGTTCTCCAGGTGAGAATACCATCAAGCATCACCTCCCGGGAATCCTTCGATATCTCCAAAGGCTTCAGCCTCAAGTTCTGCGCAGCGCATGGACCTGCCGAATTCACCGCGCAATCTGCGCACCTCTCTTACTCCCATGGCTCCTAGAATCTCTAGCATCTGGTCTCTCCATGAACAACTCAGATTGACGATTCTCTGCCTTCCCCAATCGATATCTAGTTTCTTTGGTAATTGAACTGTAGCTGAGTCTCTGTTCTGAGTATCTCCAGTTAATCTAGCTTGTATGGCAATCAAAAGCGCATGGTCTAGGCCGACAGCATCCAATCCACTGATTATCGCTTTAGGCAAGTGATCCGCGCCTGCAACTCCCCCGCTTCCCAGGAGAGTAACTCTGTCCCGAATCCCTTTCTCAACAAGGCTCATGTGTGCTTCAGCCAAGGTGTCCATGAGGAAACCCCCCTCTCCATCCATGCCATGGTGGTCAGCGTAAAGGTGCAGAATTGAAGCACCCCCATCTATTGCTTCTTCGAGTTTACTTCGCCAATCCTCAGACATACTGATAGCAACAGAAACCAGTAGCCCCTTGGCGCTTAGTTCAGAGTGTGCTTGATTATTCCAAGAACGCAACTCTACCATTCTGGTTCCCTTTGGAACGTCGCAACCAGCACAGTTGACAATAGGTGCCACATTTGCCCCTCCAAGGCTCAAACGATTCACATCATCAACTGGAATCAAGGCCATGCTATCAATTTCCGCAGCAGCAGTAGCCATGATCTTGAACACTCCATCATCGGCCAAGTCCTTGGGTGGAGCAGAGTAGATGAATGGAACTTGAATGGTAAGCATCTCTGGTTGATTCAGTAAATTACCAGATGAATCGAAAGAGAGGTGCATTGGTTTGCTACCGATGTCTACCTGAGTACCAATCAATTCGCGGCCGTGAATTCCATCTCTGCTCGGTCTGACGATTTCAGACATATCGGTGAACATACCATCGAAACCAGGTCCACCGAAACGTCCTCTGTAGCCTTGGCCACGAACTGGTACTCCTCCTTTGCGAGCCTCTTCATCAATAGTGCTGATGTGCTGCCATGTCAGGTATTTGTCCCCTAATGCACGCAATTCCCCATTTGGGGTTACGGTTACGAAATCAGGATGTTGAACTTCGCATCTTAGGCAGCCAACACATAGGTCGGGACGGGGGAGGAATCCTCCAACAGGTCCACTGAAAACACCGTAGGTACAAGGCCTTGAGAATACAGTCTCCCAGTGCCCGAAATACTTGAAGAACTCTTTGAAAATCAACTTGGCCAAGCCGAACTTGCCGACCTTTACGTTGAATCTACGTGGGATTTTCCATAGATCTTCTGTTTCTTTCGCATCTATATGATAGCGGTGATATGTATCGGCCCTTGCTCTTGCTTCTTGTAATCCCATACTTTCGACCTCACTCATCTTGATCACCACTTCTTGTTCTGGTTCGCGTTCTTTCGCCAATACCATGACCTTCACTTCCCTGACGGCCCCACCCGTCGGGCTCGGTGCGTCGCGGAGCGCTATTGATGCTTACTATCAATAAATCACGAAAGTTCGATTTTTTTGCAAAAACTTCGCACATTTGAGCAATAATATCCAACTATGCCGAACTTACGTTCGGAATAAAGTGAAAATAATGATACATTCGTATGACAATTGGTAGAAAATCCGCACATTTGAAGCAGATGGCCCTTCAAATCACCAATTTCAGCCCTTTCAAGGGCTGAACATTCGCGCGCCTTTCAGAGAACTCTGGCTGCTGGAGCTTGCATCTGGAATGAGGTCATGCCCATTTCTTGGTAGAGTTTTGGCATTTCTCCATTCTTAGAGTATAGGTACAGGGCAGAAACTGCAACTTGTTCAGCCGCACCGCTCCACGCGATTAGAATGGCTCCTGCCACTCCTCCAACAATCAGTCCAACCCACCACATTTGTGGGACTGCAACCATTATTCCTACTGATACAATAGCAATTGGGATCGCAAACAAAAACGTGATCAGGCCAATTCCCAGTCCTGAAGTGACGTTCTCTCCCCAGGTTTTGAAGAACATCTCTTTGCTCGATTTCATACTGTCTCTGATACTCTTTCCTTCTATGACCATGTGTGGTATCATGAAGAAAGTCATCATCCACCAAATTGTTGCACCGATTATGTTCAATACCATTGCTAGCGCTTGAGCGCCACCATGCTTAGAATCTCTAGCAGCCTGATTAAGCATTTTCAGAAGTAATCCAACAGTTCCAGCGATGATGCCCCAGATTACTATGAGATGAAAATTCTTCATTGCTGCAGAAACACCGTCCATGAACTTGGGGTCTCCTCCGGTCAAGCGGATATGCGAATTGGCGATTATTGCACTATTCCAGAATGTTACTACGATGCTTATCCCCATGTATCCACAGAAGACAAAACCCATGTACGCCGGACTCATTTGACCGTTTTCAGCACGGGTCCACGGTTGATTCAAGAACTCTGGAGCAGCCATGGCGACCATGACTCCAAGACTGAAAATCCCACTTAGGGCCATATAGACCATTAGTTCTGGGTCTTTCTTAACCACAGACATGCTCAATTTACTCATTTTCCAGCCGCGACCTATAGTATCGAAGAAGCCCATGCTAAAGCCGGTGAAGGCTTAGTATTCAGTTATTTGCGATGATTTCCTTGAATAATCTGCCACTTTCTCTCATCGTTCTTTCTTGAGTGTCATAATCAACGTGGAAGAGTCCGAATCGTAATTTGTACCCCTCTGCCCATTCGAAATTATCCATCAATGACCAGTGGTGATATGAGCGAATATCATACCCTTCTTCTATCGCTTGAGAGAGAACCAATAGGTGTCGGTGCAAGTGTTCTGGTCGAAGCGAATCACTTTCGTCAGCAACTCCATTTTCTGTAATTTCAATCGGCACTTTGAGAGCGGCAATCATTTCGATAGCGCGATGCAATCCCTCAGCATACATTGGGTAGCCAAATTCAGTCATAATCTGATGCTTCCTCTTTGGAAGATCTACCTCTATGGTTCTAGGCATGAAAGGGCTGGCAAGGACATGAGTATAATAGTTCAGGCCGATAAAATCAACCGAGCCTTTGGCGTATTCAACTCGACGACCTAACATCCGTCCGCGTTTAATGGAAGAGATCCAGATTCCATTCCAAAGGTGATTCAATACTTTGGCAGTAATCCAATGTACGAGGTTCCAGCGCCGCAGTGGGTCGAACAAGGTGACATTCTTAGCCAAACCAATTCGTGTATCTGGGCGACTTGATTTGAGTGAACGGTAGGCTAAAGCATGTGCAGACATCATGTTGCGCATAACTCTGAGAGTCTTGCGAATTGATTTCCTTCCCGGAGGAAACAGACCCATGAAGTAGCCCATGATTGAGAATACCTCTGGCTCATTGATTGTGCACCAATCCTTAACTCGGTCACTCAGCACATCAAAGATACGTTCGCAATAATTGACCCAGTGTTCAAGGTTCTCTTTCTTGCTGAATCCTCCCAGTTCCTCAAACCATATTGGATGGGTGAAATGATGTAGTGTGACCATTGGTTTGATTCCTCTTTGTAGCAAGTCATCCACCATCTTTGAGTAGGTGGAAACAACCGCTTCATTCCATTCGCCTTGTTCGGGCTCGATTCTACTCCATTCGATTGAGAAACGATAACTGTCTACTCCTAACTCACTCAGGAGATTGAAATCTTCGCGCCAGCGTTGCCAATGTTCACAGGCCTTTGCACTCTCCTCGATACCAGTTCTTTCTTCGAAGGATGACCAATTGTTGGTGTTGTTTCCTTCGATCTGGTGTGCTGCAGTTGCACTTCCCCAATTGAAGTTGGATGGGAATTTTAGTTGTTCAAGGTCTATTTGCTGCCACGTTGAATGTGGTTCAGGATTACGCCAAGACAGGTAGATGATGATGAGTACGTAGCTGGCCAAAGAGGCTAGACCCCAGACCCACCAGTCCATGCTTTGGCATGGGATGTGGCTGTTATCGTTATCTGAAAATCTCAATTTTGAAACATGTCAAACCGTAGCGAGTTTCAAGACCCGCCCCAGCACCCCAGCAAACATGGGACTGGGCCAGCGCCTCGGTGTTGACGTCACGGTCTTCAAGCAAAAACAGACATGGCAAGCATTTGGAATCAGCATAGTTCTGTTCTCGATAATTGCTTGGTCTGCCCTGACTATATTCGACTCAGCGTACAAGGGATTCGGAACCAGTGATGAAGCGGAGTTGGCTGTTGATTTTGTGGTTCAGACAACCAATCGCAGCGGTATCGATGAACTGCATACAAACGATACAGGCGTGTTCAGACTTTCAGATCATCTTGGTAAGGTAGTGATTATCGATTTCATGGCTATTTCTTGTACAGGTTGTGAATGGGTAACCAAACATATCGATGCCGAGTTATCTGGATGGCAAGCAATGGATGGTAAAGATGTGGTTGTCATTAGCATTGGAGTGTATTACAAGGGAACTTACATTGAGACTATCGAAGAACTTGATGGATGTTTTGGAGATAATGATACAGAAGGAGAGGCTAGTACTTGCCATTTCACACCTTGGACTCTAGCGACTGGAGATTTGGATGCTGCAATATTAGATGAAAATGGTTCACTCGATGGTGAGAGAGACGATTTGATGAAGCATTACTCCGTTGCGGCTCCACCCGTTGTCTATGTCATTGATCATGAGGGATATCCAGTAGCAAAGGAAGTTGGTGGTTCTTCTGCTAAGGATTGGAGCGAGTTCGATGCCAAGGTGGTCAAGGCGATTAATGGCGAGGCAGATGATGACAGATTTGGAATCGAGGCATTGCAGGTAGGTATGGGTCCAGTCTTCGTTTTGGGTCTCTTCGTTGGAGTTCTAGTCTACTTCTCACCTTGCGCTTTCCCTGTATTGCCTTCATACATCTCATACTATCTGAATCTTGGATTGCGTGAAGAAGAGATGCGCGAGTCTGGCAAACTCAAGGGTAAAATGCCTAGTAGTCTCACTATTGGGTTGTTAGCTGGATTGGGGATGCTGACTTTCTTCTTGGTCATTGGAGGAGCAATTGTTGTTCTAGACCGCTTCATCAATTTCGCTTCTGTGTTTCTTTACATTGCTTATTTCGTCGCAATATTGTTGGCAGTTCTTGGAATGTTCATGTTGATGGGAGGAACTGCCAAATTGATGGGCTTCGTTCAAAAGTTGGTAGACCGTTGGTCTACCTCTGAATCAGATGAGACCTTCACGCCAAGGAGAAATATGTACCTGTATGGGGTGGGATATGCAGCAGCATCCATCGATTGTACTGCTGCAGCGGTATTGCCGTTCGTTGCCTATACCACGTTGGCTGGAGACGGCGCCACCATGGCTGGCTTAGCCGGACTGATGCTTTCGGTAGTACTGTTGATGACCCTAGTAACAATGATGGTTGGATTGGGTCGAACCATGTTCATTGATTTCTTGCGTAGAGCGACAGGCATGATCAAGATGGTTGGTGCGTGGATGATGACTTTCGCTGGAATTGGTCTTCTGTATTATCTATCTGCGGCCGGTCTTCAATTCTCTTGAACATCCTCAAAATGAGTTTCTGCCTCCTTGCTTTCACACCATGCAAGGGCAGGCTTGAGCATCAACCACCATGCGGCTAGTCCTGCTGCGATACCGGTTACCAAATCAAACACGAAATGTTGCTTAGTAGTCAAGATTGAGATTGCCAATCCTGTCCAGGCTATCCAAAGAGAGATCTTCCAGAAACGAGATGTCTCGTTCTGAGTCATCCAGTGTTGCAATGCAAATACGATAATCATGCTATGAACGATGTGTAGGCTAGGCCAGGAATTCCATGGGACATCGAGTTGATAGAGAAAATCAGCATAGAACATTGCCCAGAAACCATCTCCATCCTGATATGATTGTGGAACTTGTTCGGTGACGTGGATGAAGGTCGGGCATAGAATGAAAATGACGAAAATCATCCAACTCATCAGAAAGAGAACTTGGTGCAAGACCAGCATCTGTCTTCTACCCAAGTCGCTCTTTGGCGCGAATAATGCGCCTGCTGGATAATAGAGATAGAGAGTGATGTAGAACAGTATTGAAGGTCCGATGAATGGAATCACATCATCCAGAGCGATTACAGGGTCCAAGCGAGAGATTCCAATCGAATTCATCATGTCGTTGATTACCATGTATGGGATGGCGATTAAGAGAATCATTGCACCCCACATCCATATCGACATGTACCAGCCATTCATCTCCTCTCTTTTTTGCCAGACCTTTCTCCAGAATGGCCAAGGTTTGAGTATTCTCGGCAGGGGTTTGTTGCTCATTCTTCCTCCTCCTTTGATTGGATTTCTTCAATGCCGATTACCCGATCCGAGATTCTCTCTGCCTCTTGTGCATCGTGGGATACCAATAGGGCGGCCACACCTCGCTTCTTCAACAGACTTCTGATACTAACTCCAAATTTTTCACGCGCCCAACTGTCTTGGCTGACAAGCGGCTCATCCAGTAACAAAAACTGGGGTTGCGCTAATAGGGCCCTCATGATTGAGATTCTCTGCTGTTCTCCACCAGACAAGGTGTTGATATTTCTTTTTTGATATCCCGCTAGATTGAGGTCTCCCAGTGCATTGTCAATGATTCCTGCAACTTCTACGCGGGGAGTGGTTCGCGGAATACCAAGGCCAAGATTGCCTGCGACATCCAGTTGGGGCATCAGTAGGGTTCGTTGGAAGATCATCCCGATTCCCCGTAGTGAGGTCGGCGTGCTGGTTACTTCATTTCCAGCGACGATGACCTTTCCAGAATCCACTTTCTGCAATCCACAGATACTTCTCAGCAGCGTGGTCTTGCCAGAACCATTCCTGCCAATGATGCAGACAATCTCTCCTTCTTCAACAACGAGATTGAGATTCTTTAGCACCTTGAAATCATTGAAAGAGACGTTCAATTCTCTTATCTCAAGAGCGGCGGTCATATTCACAGCCCCCCCGACTGTTCAGGGCTTCTCAGTCTTTCCACCGCTAAATGCAAGATTGTGCAACAGGCTAGTAGAATGGATGCAGCAACCATCGCAAGTGGACGTGCAAGGCGGTCGAATGGTCTGGCAATTGCGGCATCTATGAACATTGGAAGAGTAGCATTTTCTGATGCTTTTAGCATGACCCAGCCGGCTCCAAATTCGCCAAGTGAAATAGCGAGAACTAGGGACATGGCAATGATAATCGGGGCTCTAAGCAATCTCATTCTAACTCTCCACCAAGATTGCATAGGACTCAGTCCTAGAGTGGCAGCGATTTCTTCATGCTGCGGGTCAAGGTTTCGCATCGGTTGCAATAGGCTTCGTACTGCGAAAGGGAGCGCGACCATGCAATGTCCGATGAGTGGTAGCCACCAAGAACGAATCAAACTCGAATCCAGACTCATGATGCCTAGCAATACGCCATAACCAATCATGACGCTAGACAATGCCAAAGGCGCTAATGCTAGATTCTCATTGAACGATGACCAACGTAGATTCCAGACTCTGCTATTTTGATTATCCCTTGCTCTTTTTTCAGCCCTTATGCAAACTTCGGATACCAATAGGGCGAAAGGGATTACTAGAAGGGCAGCAAATATTGCGTAAAGAACTGAGTTGGCTAGATGGTCCAACAATGACATGCCCCCGATAATCGCCTCCCCCGAAAAGGCCTTGCTCCATGCTTCGGTTGAGAATGAACCTCTGACTTTTAGGCTAGATCTGAAGATTAGAATCATGGGAGTGACAAGGAAGAGCATGGTCAGGGCGATGAATGAACCTGAAAGTAAGGCACCTTTCTGCTTCAGCCCAATGCGAGGCCTAGTTTGTTCATCGGCTAGAGGCCATACGTCTGAACGCCTTCTTGCCAGTCGTGATTGTAGCCATAGAGCAGAGAGAATGACCAATAATTGTATGCTGGACAGAGCAAGTACAACTTCGCTGGCGGAGGCGCCATAGCAAGTATTTGCACCAGATGCACAGATTCCCGCGGCTCCTCCTAATTCGGCCATCGCTCTTTCCATAGTGTGATACTCAAAGCCGCCAAGATGCAAGATTATTGCAAATGAGGTGAAGCAGAATACGAAAGTTAGAATCATCGCAGAGGCGATGTATGGCCAAAGAAGCGGATACCAAAGGTTGCGTATTCTGGAGATTTTTGTCTGGCCTCCGGGCAGCAGTTTGATTTGTTCAACCATGTCTTCATCCAATCGGGAGACCACGGGTTCTACCAATCTCGTGAACAGGGCTAAATTGAACCAGATGTGTGCTAGAAGAATAGCTAGTAACCAGCCACCATGCTCAAAACCAAACAGTGAATTCATCCATCCTATTGTACCACTTTCCCCAATGAGATCCAGTCCCACAAGGCTATGCAAAAGCCCCTGTGGTCTAGTCAACTCGATGAATCCCATTGCGGCAACTATACTTGGGACAATGAATGGTAGTGTACTCAGTGTTTTGATCAGATTGTGGGCTGGCCATTTCCATCGCCCTAATAGGAATGCAAGAGGAGTTCCAATCAATGCGGTCGCAACAGCAGAAGAAAGTCCAATCATTAGTGAGAATGAGAAGGCATCCTTGGTTTGTCTTCTAGAGTCGAGATTTGAAACAGCATCTAGTAGTCCAAGTTCGGAGACTTCGTACAATCTTTGCCAGGCCATAATAAATGGAATAACCATGGCTAAAATGAGAACTAATGCAGGAATGCCCTCCCAAGGTTTGGCCTTTGTACTCATGCCATTGCCTCATCCCAGGCTAATAACCATCCATCCATCTCCGAACCTATTCTTTGCATGCTGATGTCAGCATCAGCAGCGGGTACAGCAGTATGTTCGCTATACGGTCCCGATGGAAGACTGTGCTGAGAAGATGCTGGATACATGACGTTGGTATCTGGGATGGTCGCCTGAAGTTCCGGACTCAACAGAAATTCGAGAAAGGCTTGTGCTCCTTCGATGTTCACTTCTGGTCCTGAGGCGATTCCAGCATATTCAACCTGTAGGAATGAAGCACCTGAGATGTTCAATGCAACGCTATCGGTTTCTCCTCCACCCCAGTATGCTTCTGCCCCTGGCGAATGGCAATACGAAACTACTGCATGTGCACCACCGATGAACGAGTCTTCCCAAATCCCATAGCCTGCTTCGTAATGATTGAGATATGATTCACTCCAACCGCTGGTGACAATTACATCGTTGTTTGACATTGCATACCACCAATCTCGGTAATCAGTACTTGCATCAGCATCATTCTCAAAATAGTCAATCGTCGCTGCTAAAAATGCCCTGCCAGGTGTGCTGCTGCGAGGATTCTGGACGGCTACCTTTCCTTTCCAATCATCTTCTGTTAAATCCCAAAGGTCGTCCGGCATACTGACATTTTCACCATCAGCATAACCGCTGTCAACGTTGATGCAAACTCTACCCCAATCAAATGGAACTGCCATGTTGCCATCATATGGTGCAAGTGCTTGAGGATACAACCCCGTGAGTTCCATGCCATGGCTACGGAATAGAGAATGGTCTAGTGCGACTTGTAGGAAACTGTTGTCTATGCCAATGATTAGATCTGCTACGGGCAATTCCTGAGTGCGTAGAGCGTTTTCCAATACCTCTCCCCCATCTCCTACTTTGGTGAATACTACCTCATAACCACTCTCTTTCTCGAATTGTTCAATCATTTCTTCAGACAATGCGTATACATCGTAGGTGAGAATCCTTACTGTAGTGGAATCGACTTTTGGCTCGATGCTACCCAAGCACCCAGACAAACTAGCAGTTCCGATGACAAGTACGAGAAATAGCGAATGCAACACCCGCAAAATCATGCAGACCCTCCCTCTTCTAAGGCGTCGATAAGTGCATGAGTTCTGTCAACAACTTCGCCCGCACTTGATCCAACGATGAATAGATGTGGCTCCCAACCAAACCCTCCTGCTCCTAGAATCACTTGGTAATCCTCTTCTTTGCAGTCGATGTTCTTGCCATCCCAATGGGCTAAGTTCCACTTCATATTCTTGATACAGCGGTCGATTAACCTGGTATTGACTTCGCTGGAATTTTTGTTCAGTGGCGCTTTCAAGTTGATGATCGACCCTCCAATTCCAGACCCTCTCGCCTTTAGCAATACTTTGGATAGGCTGGAACTAGCACCCATGGTTGCTTTTTCATGATGTCTGATGCGCCCATCAATTACTGATAATCTTCCGGGAAATGCTGCAACATCTTCCTTGCTAATCGCTTCCGGAAGACATGAAGCGAAGTTCATTCCAACCCCTGAAGTCCAATTTCCAATTCTATTTGGGTCGAGTCTAGAACAGGACCATTCAAGTTGCCTCAGTAGTCCAGCCTCCTTCGCTCCACCTTCTAACTCCACTCCAGTTAGCGTCTTGTTTGACTGGAATGAATGTCCACCGCTGAATTGGATATCCATGATTATCCGCTGTCTCTCAACTCTAGTCTTTGGACCTTGGATGATGAGGTATCTGGATAGTTCATTGGCCCATGAATCAACAGCGTCTGCATCGGCACTGGGTAATTTTGGTGGCGTACGCAGTAATTGGCGTGAAACTGTACTTTGTGTTGAACCAAGAATAGCGGCGATCTGGTTCTGACTCCAGCCTGCGCCATTCAATGTCTTAGCAATCTGCATATGTAGTCTGACCAACCATCCGTCCCCAACTTCGCCTAGCATGAAGTGGCCACTGAGAGGAACTTATTCAATATTGCTCAAAACCTATGCATGGTGCATCAATAAAATTGAGGCTGAAATTCTCATTATTTATTGATGAATTGTAACCGCATACTCAATGTGCCGTGTCAGTACACAACGTGATGTGCAGAGCGAAGATGTTGAGCGTCTTCTCGACCAATTGACAAGCCACATCAAGGCTTGGTTGAAGGAGTCAGAGGGTGAAGGCCGAGTAACTACTGCGCCCACGCCTGCTGAGATACGAATGCGTAGTAGGTTGAGCCCTCCTTTGGAAGGAGAAGGTATCGAGGGCGTTTTGGAAGGCATGGATGATTTCCTCAAGTATAGTGTGCGTACTAATCACAGGAGGTTCATGAATCCGTTATGGAGCGGATTCAATGCTAGTGCATTTGCGGGAGAAGTCTTGACCTCATTAGCCCAGACCTCGATGTACACGTTCGAGTTGGCTCCCTTTGCATCTATGGTTGAACAGGCAATTATCAGGCGAATGAATGAGTTAATGGGATATGCAGATGGCTCTGGAATATTAACCACAGGTGGATCTAATGGTAACCTTCTGGGGGTTCTATGCGCGCGCCATTCATTCGACCCAATGAGTCTGCACAAAGGCTTGTGTGGACAGAAGTACGTGATTTTTGTCTCTGCTGAAGCCCATTATTCCGTATTTATGGCCGCCAATGTCATGGGGATTGGGCTTTCCAATGTCATCAAGGTTGCTTGCGATGAAGATGGTAGAATGCGTCCAGATTCGTTGGTAGAAGAGATTGCAATGGCTCGCCGAGCGAAGTTGCAGCCGCTATGCGTGATTGCGACATCGGGCACGACAGTAAGAGGCGCTTTCGATCCTTTAGATGAAATCGCAGAGGTGGCGCATGCAGAGGACTTGTGGCTTCATGTTGATGCTGCTTGGGGAGGTGCCAGTATATTCAGTTCCAAGTATGCAAACTTAATCAAAGGCGTAAACAAGGCTGATTCAGTTTGCTGGGATGC
>DAWL01000146.1:0-2973 GCA_002505935.1 Euryarchaeota archaeon UBA226
GTATACCGACCAAGCAGGTGATGCCGAACCACGGCAATCTGGCAACAGACCTGGATGGGAATTGATGACTCCGTGTCTCGGGTGTTCAAGAATGTCTCCGCGAATGATTCTAGTGCCGCCAAAGACGATCAAATCGAGTTCTTTGTTCTCAATCAATGGCATAACGAGTTCAGAGTTGTGAATAGCTACCTCGACGTGCTCTATTTCAAGTCCGGCAATTTGTTCCTCAATGCTGGTCGCAATCGGATTTCCTTCGATTCTTTTGAGGAATTTCTCACGTTCTTCATCGGCGATTTCAGAGACCTCGGAAATGATGATTTCAGGGACGAAACCTTCGGACATTATCTGCTTGAGCATCTCTCTCCCGTAGGGGTGTTCCTTGAGTAGTAAGTATGCGAACCGCGGCTTCGTCATCGTTCCTCGGAGGGGCCGCTCATACCCGTTGTTTTCGGTCAGGGCGTGCAACGCCTACGGTCTCTAGGGAACAACACGGTCTCTCTTACATTGCGACTTCCAGTCAATACCATTGTAAGTCTTGCAACACCTAATCCCCAACCGGCGTGTGGAGGTGCGCCAAAGCGGAATCCATCGATATAGAAGGAGAAGTCTTCAGGGTTAAGATCCATGTCTAAGAGGTTCTGTTTCAGGACTTCAGTACGGTGCTCTCGTTGTCCTCCGCTTGTCATTTCATCTCTGCCATAATTCAAATCGAAACCGCGCGACAATTGGCCGCCAGATTGTGAAGTCTCAGATTTGTCATGGTAGATGTAGAATGGTTTCATAGACATCGGCCAGCGAGGGATGAAATGGAACCCCGGATGGTGTTCGGCGATGATATCGGCGTGGTGTGCCTCAATGTCATCGCCCCATTCGATATCCTGTCCTGCTGCCTTAATCATTTCAATGGCATCGCTGTATTCGACTCTTGGGAATGGCAAGGTTGGGATTTCGACTTCTATCTCTTCTTGATCTTGTGCTCGTCTGAACGAATTGATGTCGTCGATGAGGTTGCTATCGTTGTTTGCAATACTGCTCCAAATATGGTGAATCATTCTTTCTTGCACACCCATAACGTCCTCGTCGTTAGCCCATGCCATCTCGATGTCGAAAGAGACGAATTCATTCAAATGCCGGTAAGTGTCGTGTTTTTCTGCCCTGAATGCAGGGCCGATCTCAAAGACTCGCTCTAATCCACCTAGTACTGCTAATTGTTTGTACAATTGTGGGCTTTGTGAAAGATAGGCGTCCCTCTCGAAGTATTTCATCGGAAAGAGGTTGGTTCCTCCTTCTGCTGCTGCAGCGATGATTTTTGGACTGTTTATCTCCTTGAAACCTTCATTGATCAGGTGTTCTCTACCATATTGGAGAATCTTCCCGCGCAGGTTGAAGATGGCGTTGACATGCTTCCTTCGCAGATCGAGGAAACGGTTGTCTAATCGAGTATCTAATTCCACGTGAACATCATCTGCAACTCCTAGGGGCAAGGGAGTTTCAGCCTGAGCCAGAATGGTTGCTGATGTTGCAACAACTTCGTATTCTGGAGGCGGAATAGGCTCCCCTTCAGCGACTTTTGGAGGCCTCTTCTTTGCCACGGTTCCTGTGAATTGTGCGGTTGATTCCCTGCTGAGGTTTTGGATGCTGGCTAGCGTTTCATCATCTACCATTCCTTGTTTGAGGAATACCTGACATGTTCCGGTACCGTCTCTCAAGTCGACGAAACAGATCTTTCCTTTGCCTCGAATTGCTTGGGCAAAACCGCATATAGTAACCTCCTGTTCAATTAGTTCTTCACCTTGTGATTGAATCTGTGCAAGACTGTGGCTTCGAAACGACGTCGGGTGCAAGTTTGCCTCTGCCATGAGTCATGGCCGTCATACTTCGGACTTGAACCCTCGCACGCCGCTTAGAGTATTGTATGCTGAGGAATCTTATGCCCATGTGCCTTATACGCACGCTTCAGGTCGGAGTTGCGTGATTGGAGGATTCGGCAGGGTACGTTCTGCCACCCTGTGGGTGGCAATATTGCTTGGAGCATCCATGTCTCCTTTGCTACTTGGAAATGTTTCGGCATCCTCTGCAATCGGCCTTTCGGCGGATGTTGTGCATGTACAGTTGTCGCCTGGAGATTCAACCAATGTGACCTTGACCATAGAAAACAATGGCTCTAGTATTGAGGATTACAATGTCTCTGTGGATTCTTCAAGTATTGCAGCATCATGGACTGTGATTGCATCTCAGGAACTTGTGGAGGATGTCTTACCTACATTTTCACAAGATACTACGATTGTGGTTAGGTTGGCAGTGGGTGCGGCAATCTCCGATAGTGGTAGCGTGGTAATCCACGTCAACGAGACAGATGGTTCAGAATCCTCAAGCATTACGATCCATCTTTCGGTTATGCCGGATTACGGAGCGCGAATAGATACTACAGGCGTAGGAGATGAAGGGCTTGTTAGTATGGCTCCCGGAAGCACATTGGATATCGTGATGCCAATCGTGAATGAAGGAAATGTCATTGATTCAATAGTTCTCGATGTTGAAGAAGATCCAGACTTGGCACAATGGTGGTCCGATTGGAATCTGGCGCGTCAACCTCAACCAAGTGGCAATGAAAGTTTGAGTTTGTCATCTCCAGTTAATGGAAGCAAGCACAATACTAGTTCTGGTAATCTATCAATTTCGCTTGGCCTTCTGCACTTGACACCTTCAGTAGCTTATGGGTTGAGTATAGATGTCTATCATCCAAACAACGGCTCTTTGATATGGTCCGACAACCATGTGGTTAACCAATCAAATACATCTATGAATTTCAGTCAATCATGGAATGCAAGTCCTGAGGGAAATGTTTCTTTGCAGGCCAACTTAACATGGAATGCAACTGTTTTGTCTAGTGCGAGTGTGGATATTTGTCTCCACGATGGAGATGAATGCATCGTTGTTCCTCCGAGCAACGGCACAGGTAATGGGACTGGA
>DAWL01000146.1:3302-9583 GCA_002505935.1 Euryarchaeota archaeon UBA226
ACTGGAAACGGTACTGGTAATGGAACAGGAAATGGGACTGGAAACGGCACTGGCAATGGTACCAGCATGATTCAATCCTTAGCCAGAGCGGTCCCAAGTGGATGGCAAGTCCGTTGGTTGAATGACCAATTAATCGATATGAGCCCCGGTGAGAGTAGAAACCGCACCCTCAGAATCACCGTGCCGGGAGGAATCGCGCCTACCTATCAGGGACTGAGCCTCAAAGCAGGTAGCACCAAAGGAAATCTGACATGGTCGACCACCCTAGTGATAAATGTGAGTCAGGAGTACAATGGTAGCCACATCGATATCACTGATCCAGCGTATGAGTGGTTACCAGGAGAGAGTGGTAACCTTAGCATCTCATTCATCAATCTAGGAACTCATGATGCCGAACATCTGCATGAGGTCGAATCAAGCACTGGTGCTTGTTCATTCCAAGTATTGAATCCGGACGGTGGTTTACTCACTTCAGGTTCAAGTGAAACCATCACTGTACAGGTTGATGTTCCTTCTTCAGCCCACCTTAACGATACGTGTTCAGTTACCTTGCTGGCTACAAATGTCGCCGAATCCAGTGCCTTGCACAGTGGTACAATCAACCTTACAATTTCGGTTGTACATGCTTTGCGATTGGATTCTCCATCTCAGGTCATGTCTCTAGCTCCTGGGGAATCCAAGACTGCGACATGGGTAGTTTCGAATGATGGCAGTGAGGATGAGGAGATTTACTTCGAGAGTCAATCTCCTACCGGAGTGGAGGTGTCAGCACCTGAAACTTGGTTGTCTGTAGCACGTGGTTCAAGTGAACAATTCCAAGTAACTGTGTCAATTAACGAATCCAGTAATTTGGTCGGTTCAGCTACTTTCACTTTGAACGCAAAGAGCCGCTTCAGTCAGGCAACTGCCAGCGCTGGAGCAAACCTTGAGATTAAAGCAAAATCTGGCTTTACCTTCACCGGTCCTGCGGACAATCGAGTGCAACTTCTACCCGATTCCAATACCACATTCACCCTATTGATTTCTAGTGAAGGAACTGTTGAGCAGGAATTGTCGTTGGGCAGTTCAGGTTTGGCATCCTATCTCTCATTGTCTTTAGCGAATTCTTCCGCTAACACGACCTTGCCTGCTTTGGGAAGTTTACAGTTGCAGGTAACTTTGGAGGCTGATTCAAATGCCGAGTTGGGAGATCATCTATTCGATGTCATTCTCAGTTCTGAGGGTGAATCAAGAAATCTGACTCTTGTCGTTCAAATCATGCCGCTTTCAGGGGTTGCTATTTCAGGCTCATCTGATTCCTTAGTTGTAGGCTCACGTTCTGATGTCAATAGTAGCATTTATGTTACTAACCTTGGTAATTCTGAGGATACATTCCTGATTGAATTGGATGCCTCAGAAGCAGAGGGCTCCTTGTCATATTCACTGTCTGATTCCACCATCACTCTTACTCCAGGAGAATCGGGTAGTATTGGTCTGCAGTTGATGCGAATATCCGATGGACCAGAAGATAGTGTAGACTTGGTATTCACCGCAACTAGTGTGAATGAACCTCTGGTCTCTACCTCATGGAATTTGAGTATCCTTGAACAGAGAGTGGGAGTTTCTGTTGTATTCCTCAATACCCCAAACTTGGTTTCTCCCGGTCAAGAATTCAATGGGAGCATGGTTTTGACCAATACGGGTAATGCCCATGATTCCTATCTAATCGCATTGAGTGGAATGGATTGTTACATTGAGGCAGGGGTTGAATTGGCAGCGGGTCAATCCAGTCAAGCCATACCTTTCACTTGTCAGGCCATGGAGGTCTCCTCGTCCTTGTTGGTTAGTATTGATGCAAGTGTACATTCTCTTTCCGACCCCTCTGCTGAACTGAATTTTGAACATCCTTTGGAACTGACTTCGGGATATACTGCAGGAACCGCAGTTGTTGATATCGCCATTTCAGAAACTGAACTGAGCATGAAATATGATAGTGCCAGTAGCGTATCGGTGACGGTGACCAACAATCTCAATCAGGTCATCAATGTCTCTATGTCAGAAGAAGGAGATGATGTGGGTATAATCTATGCCTCTTGGACTAGAACTTCTGATGATGCTCCTTCAAAGAACGCTCAATTAGGCCCCGGTGAATCGGTTAATTTCATGCTACGCCTTGATTCGATGACCAATGATGATTCAACCGGCACAATTACTCTGGTCGCTACTTCTACATTCTCAGGCATTTCAATCGTAGACAGGAGTGAATCTCTGAGTATTAGCATCGTCGGTCCTGAACAATCACCTACTGGTTTGGCTCTGCCCTTTGAATACGAACTCGATAATCAAAAAGGGTTGGCAATTATGGCAGGGGGTTGGGTGTTATCGACACTTCTGATATTGTTCATCTACATGAGAGCCAAGTCCAAGAAGTCGCGCAATGATAGTTTCACTGGCATGGACCTCTTACCTCCTCCTCTTCCTGCAGAAGAAGAACCTGAGATTGCTGTTCAAATACCTCCAACGCCTGTAGTAACTCCTGGAGGACTTGCTGAGGGAGAGGTGAGGATGGATTCTGAGCGTAAGGTAGCCTGCCCTTCATGTTCTATGCGACTGGCTTTGCCAAGAGGTAGCGAACCGCCGTTCAGATTTACTTGCCCAAGTTGCGATTCTTCGATACGAGTTGTGCTCTGATCAGGCCTTCAAGGCGATGAGCAGGAATGCTGTATGTCCGAATGGGCCGTTAACTGGGCGCATCCCGCCTTTACTTGCTCTGCCCCACTGTCGTTGCATTAATTCCCCCGCCCAATCAACCACAAGGCCTGAGGATTCTACGGCCTGCCATGCATCTTCCATTTGGCTACTTACTGGGCAATAACAGGCAATTCTTCCACCGACTTTCAATTTGCTGGACAAAGCCTTGATCGCACTAACATGGTCTGGTAGGTCTAGAATGATTGCATCGACATTTTCAGGTATCTGATCGGCGACTTCAGAGATGTCTCCGATGATGCAGCGATGTTCTGTTTTGCTGCCCCAAGATTCGATAGCATTCTGTATATTCTCAAGGCCAGTATCTGCATGTTTTTGTCTATTCTCAACAGAAATTAGGAGCCCATCATCTCCTAGCACCCGCAGAATATGCATGCTCAATCCGCCCGATCCTAAACCGGCTTCAACCACGACATCATCCGCACCAATTCCGGACTTGGCAATAATGAATCCAGCATCCTTTGCCGAGATGGTTTGAGCACCACGTTTCATGCTATTGACAAGTTCTGCAAGGCGTGGTTTTAGAATTGTGAATTCGCGGGTTCCAAGTTTGAATACATCCCCGTATTGTGAATTTCCCAGCATTGCCAAGGTGTCGATTACACCCAATCCTGAAATCTTGCGCGACCCACTTTTGATATCGACAAAAATGCAGTCTCCCTGACTTGAACGCAATACCACTTTTTGGCCTTCTTCAATTCCAGACATGAACTCTCGAAAACGCTGCTGAAGAAGAAACCATCTACAAGTCTGCAACACCCGTTGAAGTGATTATTGGCTGATACGTAGTATCAGGCACTTACCGCGTACGTTTATGAACGGACATTAAGACGCGAAGCCATGCGTCGCATGCCGGTAACTGTGTTTGCTCTGACCTTCCTTATGCTTATTTCAGCGTTAGGAGTAGGCTGGTTTGAGCACGAGAATGAAGATTTGAGAATTGAATTAGAAGTGAGTGATGAACCTATGGCGGCTCCTTCAAACCCTGGGCACACCGTTTTTGCACAGTACATAACCTCCGATAACTGTGGCTACTGCTATCAGTACGGAAGCCCAGCTCATGAACAAGCAAAGAACAGTTTACCCGATAATTACGTGTACATTTCGTATCACAGTGCAAGTTATGGAAATACTGCCGACGCAGAATCAGGAAACATTGCACCAATCTACGGAGTCAGTCATCTACAGGAGACCGGCGGCGCCCCTAAGGCTTCCTTTGGTGATGCAACTCTGAACACCGGCTGCGGTTCAAACACCTGTTGGGATTCATACATCTCTAGCGGTGGAAACATGCATTCCACCGCATCTGATTATGCGATGACAGTAGGCCAGAGCGATAATGGAGACGGAACCACTGATGTGAGTGTCAATGTCAAGTACACCGGTTCTGGAACTACTCCTGCCTCCTTCAAGCTGTACGCTGCGGTGACAGAGAAGGTTTGCCATTCACATGCTTACTCTGATGGTTCGAAGGGACACAACTGCTGGGAAGCATGGCTACTAAACAATGGCGCATATGTAAGCAACAGCGGAAATGTTGGTAGTGGAACTGGTTTTGAGACGATTTCACTAACTGGAAACCAGTGGTCCAGCACCTCATGGACAGTACCAAACAACCTAGTCAGTGGAGGCGCTTCCAACATGAACGTGGTATCAGCCCTGTTCTCTGGATGGAGTACTTCCAGTTTCGGAGAGGATGTATATGTGGCCGCTGATGGAACGATGACTCCTCCTATTGATGTCGGTATCCAAGACTTTACCGTGACCAATTCCAATGGCGGAGATTCATGGATCACCGGAGATACATTGGACCTCTCAGTGACCATTAGCAACAATGGTATCGATAATTACAACGATGGTGGAATGATCCGTTTCTACCACGTTTCTGGCGCAACTGAGAATGAGATTGACAATGGAATAATCAATTCCTTGTCCACAAGTGGTAGTGGCTCAACACAGACCATGTCCGCAACATTCGACACAAGTTCGCTATCTGCTAACGCTTGGGATGCGTCTCTCAGAGTCAAGTTAACAGATACTACCGGTGATGGAAACTCTGGAAACAATGTTGCGAATGCGAATATTCTGCATGATATGCCACCCGTCTGCTCCAATCCAACAGTTATCGGAGACCCTGAAGTAGACCGTGGAGAGACAGTTCTAGTGGAAGTGAGAGGAGATCCTGCTGATGGAGTTGATGATATGACTACCATGACTCCTGAATTGGAGATTTCAGTAGCGGATGCAAATACTTGGAGTTCTACTTTGGTAATGGGTGGTCAGACCTTGATGGGCGAGGGTACCTCGAATGAACGCTACGAATTCCAGATTGAACCAGACTCCAGTCTACCGAGTGGCGCCATTGATATCCGCGTCCGTTTCGTTGACGCAGGAGGATTGGTTAGTGATTGGGTAATCAAGGAAGATGCCTTTTCATTGAACAATGCAAAGCCAACTATTGTCGTTGAGCCTTATCCATCTGTCAAGGTAGAAGTTGAAACCGTGGTCAGCATGGTTGGGCATCTAGACGACTCAGAGAGTGGAATCAATGGTCTGAGCGTTTCCAGCACAAGTCCGAATTTCGTTTCATGGGATGCATCAACTGGTGAGATGACTGTTCTATTCAATAGCATCCAAAGGGATGTTCACGGCACACCAATGCCAAGTGGAATCTATGTCAATGTGAATGATGGCGAAGATACCACTGGCGGTACTTTGCTGTTCAATGTCATTGAGAATGGTCAGCCACGTTGGGGTGCGGTTCCAACCATGCACATTGACGAAGACAGCAGTGAATCATTGACACTTACAGGATATCTCACAGATACAGACGATACCGGTGAATCAGTAGATGCATCGACATTGTCTATTGCAGTTATCGACAACGACAACCCTGAACTTGTTGATGCCAGTATCTCTGGGCACTCTTTGAATGTCGATACCGTTGATTCAGATCTATTCGGTCAGGCAAGGTTGACTCTTAGGGCAAGTGATGGTTCTCAGTTCTCAGATACTGTTCTAGTCATCGAGGTGCACAATGTCAATGATGCACCTACCTTGAACACTTCATCTTTGGAGGGATTGATGCTCAAGAAGGGTGAGGAATTGATGGTTTCTCTGAATGAATTGATGAATGATGTTGACGATGATAACAACCAGATCCTAGTCGCTGTGGCTGCAAGTCCACAACATGCAGCGCGCCACAATATGTTGTCCAATACCTTGACACTGGGTTGGGATTCAACAGGTGAAAAGACGGTCATGATTACCGTTGTCGACCGCCATGATGACTCGAATACCTATTCATTGACAATAACCGTGTTCGATGCTTTGCCACTACATGTATCTTCAACAGATACTGGTGCTGACATCATCGTTACAATTGACAATGCTTTGGTCGGCGGTACTCCAAGTGTAACCTTGGCCTTGAACAATGGCGAGATGGGTCTGAACCATGTGGTCAGTGAGTGGCAGATATGCTCCATCACCGATGGAATTTGCTATGAATTCATGAACATTGATCACAGTGGAAA
>DAWL01000150.1 GCA_002505935.1 Euryarchaeota archaeon UBA226
CTCGTCGTAATAGTTCTCCATGTATGGGTCTAGTTCTCCTAGTCCGTATGTAACCGGCCCAGCGAACAGACCTTCTACAATATCAGGGCAGACATTGTCCAAGTCGTCTTCGTTGTAATCGACTGTACTGGAGAAATAATTCATGTGCATGACTTGAGATCTGGCTTCTGCACTTCCATTCTTGTACAGTAATGGGTGCAAAGCTGTAGTTCCGGAAATAGGTACGATGGTTTTGAGGTATTCACTTCCAAGAGCAGCGGCTTCCCATTGTGTCGCCCCTTCGTAGGATTTGCCATATAGGCCGACATGTCCATTGCTCCAATTCTGAGAGCCTAGCCATTCAACTGCGTGGTGAATGCCTAGACCTTCTCCAGCACCTCTGTAATCGAAGCAGCCGCTGGAAAGTTCGGTGCCAAAGACTGCTACTTGTGCAAAAGCATAGCCGTGAGGTATGAAATTCTCATAGATGAATTCACCACGACCTGCTCCAACGATTCCAGTATGTCCGGATTCGTCACCGGGCTGACCGTATGAGAAATAGGGACTTATGACAGCGATGACTGGTACCTTCTCACCTTGTTCGGTGTTGCTCGGCAGCCAATATGAGAGATGTACTTCCGACTCTGCTGGACCGGTTTCCCATATCGAACTTGTATCGACCGTGATGTAGGCCTCTTGGACTTCCAAAGCATGGTGTGGTCCAGGTTCAAGGACTCGAGCAAAGGAATGTGTCATATTCCATTCCAGTTGGTGCCTATCCCAGATACTTGGGTAATTGATTGGCTCCTCTACTACTTCGTGCTTGGTATGATTGACGATACAACCTGCGAGGGAACATGAAAGGACGATGAGCACCAATGACATCGCCAGTTGTCGCTTCCCCATAGTGAGTGCGAGCAGATAGACCATGATGAATGGCACGCCGAATTGTTATCGCTGAAATTTGCGGTGATTCGTTGTAAGAAATCAATGTCGTTCGAGTTGAATGCTTTTCGACCGATGGGCACAGGGTGCTCCATGAGCGGAATCTTGCAGGGCATCAGGATACTCGACCTTTCACGCATTTTAGCGGGACCATATACTGCACAGATGTTGTCAGATCTCGGCGCTGAAGTGACCAAGGTTGAGGCACCTTGGGGCGATGATACGCGCGGTTGGGGGCCACCTTTCACAACGGATTTCGATGGAGAAAGAGTTGCAGCCTACTTCTTGTGTTGCAATCGTGGTAAGTCGATTCTTCAAATGAACTTGAAAGAAGAAAAGGAACGCCTACTCAAGATGATTGAGGAAGCAGATGTTGTCATCGAGAACTTCAGACCTGGGACCTTAGAGAGGTTGCTTGGTAATTTACCAAAGGACACCATCATCTGTTCAATCTCAGGTTATGGTGCAACAGGGCCGCGCCGAGATGAACCGGGATATGACCTCGCCCTACAGGCTCGTAGTGGCATCATGAGCATCACTGGAGATGCAGACGGTCCGCCTGCAAAGGTAGGTGTCGCTTGGATTGACATTATCACGGGACTGTATGCTGGAAACGCCATCCTTGCTGCTTTGTTCGATTACGAAAGAACAGGTCGCATTCGACACATCGATATCAGCCTCTGGGATTGTGCGGTCGCATCGCTTGCCAACCAAGCACAGAATGTTCTTGCCAGTGGACAAGACCCTGTGCGAATGGGCTCTGCACACCCTAACCTCGTTCCATATCGCGCCTTTGAGGCATTGGATGGTTGGTTCGTGGTAGCCATCGGTTCAGATCCACAATGGCAAGAATTTTGCAACATTGCGCAAATCAAATCGCAAGATGAATGGAAGACTAATGCAGGAAGAATTGCGCATCGAAATGAGATTGAAGCAATAGTCCAGCAATGGGTAGGAGGGCATAGTAGGGGAGAACTTGAAGAGATGCTTGCTGGCATTCCTTGTGCTCCAATCAATACGGTTTCCGAAGCCTTGAACGATGCTCAGAGCCAAGCGAGAGGTGCTCTGTTGAATCAAGGTGGAGCGACGACATTGGCCAGCCCATTGCGTTTCATGAATGTTCAAGATAAAGCCTGATCACCGAGCAAATTTACGCGCCGAGCGGCTTCAACAACATCTCCATCCTCCCACCAATCGACAGCGATGAAGGTTGGCCTTTTGCCGTGTTGTTCCATACATTCAATCGCTCGGTCAACCATGAAATCCACATCATTGGCTTCAGCAGAACGAGTGGGGTCTGATAGACCAGCCTGATTCTTCAGCCAATTGTTCATGTGGAAAACGACCTGATTCGAGTCTCCTCGTAAAGGGTCGCAATCCATTGATTCCGTATTGTCATCAGCATAATTTGTAGTCCAACCAAAAGTCAAGAAATCATGAAAATATGGGTGCGCTGAATCTCCAGATTGTTCCCAAAACACAACCAATCGCTTGTCCATGTTGATCAGGTCGATGAGAGTAGGCCATTCTGCATTAAATTCATGGACATACATCCAATCAGATAGTCCGACATCGTCGAATAATTCCTTGAGATGGTCTCCTTCTACGTGGTTCTCTATCAGTAGAGTTACGATATCTCTGTCCTCGCTATTCATTCCTGATTTCAATTTGTTCAGCCATTGCCATGGGTCAACTGCACCATAGGTGCATGGACTGAATCCTCTATCTGGGTCACCGTGACAGAACCGAACCGCCGAAGCGCTTAGGTCCGCACTAGTGAGGTAATGCGTATCCAACATGAAAGCCCTCATACCAGCATCCCATTGAGCCTGAAATCCAGTTCTATGGTTACTCGCAGGATAGTAGATGTTGTCTTCATGCGTAGAGAAGGAATTGTGTGTTTCCGGAAATGTCACTTGATCATAGGTTCGGTGACAAAGGTCCACCATCCCATTGCAAGGCTCGGTCTCCTTGTACCAACATGAACCATCATCCTCTGTGGCCGATTCGTTGTAATTCTCAGCATCGGGGTCTGTACAGCCCAAGATAGGTTCGGGTTCTTCGTATTCGCAACTTCCATCATCCTCTTCTGCTTCTGGATCATGATTCATTGCTTCAGGGTCTGTGCACCCTTTGACCAAGGGTGTGACTTCCTCTTTCTCCTCCGTCTCTTCAACAATATCGTCCTCAAGAAAGGTACATCCTGAAAGTAGTAGCAAACTGGCCATGATGAATACGGCCAAAGTTCGCATGCAACAAATCGAAGAGTTTCTTGATTTGAACACTCCGCAACTCTCAATCAAATGAGTGCTTGCATTCTGGGCAGATTGATGAGGTAGCTGGAATCATCTTTGCACACTCTGGGCATGCAACTTCTTCCTCTGAATCACTTGAAGCATATTCAGCAATATCATCTTCATCCGCATCGCTGGCATCAGACCTCGTCTCGCCAGAGATTATCGCTTCGGCTGCAGCAGTCAATTCTTTCCTGTTGAGGAATTTGTCTTCATTATCGTCGAAGTGCTTTGCTTCATCAACCAATGCTTCTTCACTAGACAATCCATGGTCCTTGAGAACCCCTTTTGCAGTTTTTTGGTTGTATTCAAAGTCCCCATCTGATTTGTCGCCCTTTTGGCCAGTCATGATTGTTCGAGGTATAACCAGTTTCAAAGGATTGTGGTAAACACTATTGCAAAAATTGCCAAGTAGTACAGAGCATGCCTTAGGCTA
>DAWL01000034.1 GCA_002505935.1 Euryarchaeota archaeon UBA226
CCATTCTCTTCAAACCAAGCCTCATTCAATTCAGGGGCCATATCATCCAACCAATCAACACTCAGATTCTCACAATAGAATTGCGCACCTGCTACATCTGCATCTGCCTCAATAATCAGTTCAAAGGAAGGCAATCGATTGGCGGTTGCATTGTACCAACTCCCTACAGTAGTATCAACATGAGCGTCCATGGCTGGCTTCAAATCCAATACTCTCTCAAATCCATAAGCCAACATGGAGTTGGATTGGTTCAGAGCGTATTGCCCTACTGGACTAACGATAGAGATGTCAATACTACCTCGCTCAATTCCATCAGATCCAATAATTCCTGTAGTGGGCCAAACCGAATTCAAGAGGCTGCGATTGATACGCAAATCAAATCCATGTTCAGGAATCTCAGATGCTGCTACATCCAGCAAAGTTTGGCCTCCTAATTCCAGTTCTAGATTCTCTCCACTACTGTTGAATCCGGTCAACAACAAATATGCATCATCTATCGCATTGGCATGTACTGGAAGATTCAGGAGACTAATCGAATTAGACGAATAGGAAGATTGCGAACTCACTCCAAGATCTGCGGGCCCAAGCAATTGTTGAGAAGAGATTGAGAGATTCAAATCATCAAGAGAATCCCAGCGTTGATACTGGAGATTCAAAGCGGAGATTCTCGGTGAGTTCGACTCGTCAGAAGTAGAAAACCAAGCCCTGAACTGAATTCCTTGCAACCTGTCCCAACTCATGTGGGATAAATTGGCCGAATGCCAACCGGACCAAGAAATATTGTCGATGGTCGCTCGAAATTCCACACTAAGATTTGTTTGAGAAGGGACGTTGTAGGTGAAATTGGCTTGAATAGACTCTACTAGATGGCCGCCCGTGAAGATGGGGTCGCTAGTCCAATTTCCAGCTTCTAGGTATTCGGGTCCTGTCAAGCTACCTATACTGGAATAAAGCACTTGACCTAAACCTCCGGAACTACCGGAATTACCTGCATTACCAGTACCATAGGGTTGACCTCCAGAACCACCAGAACCTCCTTGTGCACTAATAACTCCATTATTGGACAAAGCATTACTGGAGTTGAGAATCTTGACGGTGCCGCCACTACCTCCTCCCCCGCCATTTCCACCATGGTACATTCCAATGCCAATTCCGCTTTGCGCCCCATTGGCACCATCACCACCATCGCCTCCATCAGAAGAGAGAATCCCAGAATTACCGATACTGATTGAATTTGCCTGCAACATCAAGGAACCGCCACTTCCTCCACCAGCACCACTTGAACCCGGACCTGTTCCTCCAGAAGGGGCAGTACCGGCACTTCCGTCACCACCATCTACAGAAATCGTACCGTTGACAGAGATCGAATTAGCGTATAAGCCAATCAATCCACCACCTTTCCCTCCAGACGATAGCAAAGTGGAACTGCTTGAAGACACATTACCCCCTGAAGAGCCAATCTCAGTACCATTTCCATAGGAAGAACCAGAATTATTGTTACTACCCTTGTAGACTCCACCAGCTCCTCCAGAATTGTGGTGTCCTGCACCTCCTCCCCCAGATGAGTGTCCACTACTGGACTGTTGTTCACTAGTTCCAGAACCACTTCCTCCCCAATACATCGCCTCACCAAGAATCGAAGTTCCTGCTTCCAGAATGATTTGATTGGCATGAATCGTCAGAGGTCCGCTTGCTAGAATCTGGCCACAAGATTGTATGCCACACATCAGATGGACTACATCGTAACTCAGGTTACCACTTAGATTGGTCATGTTGAACAGAGTCAAATTGTTGCTTCCTGCATAGACACTAGAATATGTCCCATTGTTGAATAATCCAATCCCCGAACTAGTAGCCGAAGTGTTGTTGTGCGTCCCTAAACCACCGTGGGTGAGTTGTATGGAGTTGTTGACCCAGATTCTATCTGGGCTGTATCGCACATCCATCGAAGCATTATCCGCCCTATATCCTGGCTGATGGGAAAACCCATCGAGATCTCCACCGACTGGTAACAATACACTACTATTTGAACCGCTGTTGAAATTCCAAGATGCCTTCCTAATCGAAGATTTATCATCATCTAACTGCGAGGAAGGAGGTGTCAAAAACAGCATGGCTTGAGATGCTGAAACCAACATTACCAAAGCCAATAGAACTCGAACCTTCGTCCTCGGTTCCATGACCCCCATGGGTCATGCCTTGCAACTGATGAAATAAGTGTTAGCCGTCCAAGTCTTACTTAGACAAATTGCGAAGTACTGTATGCAATATTCCACCATTGCGATAATAATCCACTTCTACCGGAGTATCCAATCTGACTATAGTAGAGAAAGTAATGCTGCTTCCATCGGGCTTTGTGGCTACAACTTGAAGTTCCTGTAGTGGTTTTACATCATCGCTCAATGGAATATCGAAAGTCTCGCTTCCATCCAGTCCAAGACTGTCAGCATCTTGTCCTTCAAGGAAACACAAAGGCAGTACCCCCATTCCAACTAGATTTGATCGATGAATCCTTTCGTAAGAGGTACAAATGACTGCCTTTACTCCAAGTAACAATGTTCCTTTGGCGGCCCAATCTCTACTACTTCCGGTACCGTATTGCGAACCTGCTAGAACTACCAATGGCGTTCCCTCATTCTTGAATCGCATCGCCGCATCATAGATTGGTAAAATCTCCCCACTAGGGAAATGGGTTGTGAATCCACCCTCCGTTCCCGGAGCAAGTTGATTGCGTATTCGCACATTAGCAAAAGTTCCTCGCATCATGACTTCGTGATTGCCCCTACGGCTACCAAATGAATTGAAATCAACCCTTTCTACTCCATTATCGAGAAGATATTTGCCGGCAGGGCCTGAAGCCGGAAAGGCGCCGGCGGGAGAGATGTGATCAGTGGTCACCGAATCACCAAGTTTCAACAAACAACGAGCCCCAGAAATCGCCTCAATGGCATCAACTTCAGAAGAAATTCCCTCGAAGAAAGTCGGCAATCGGATGTAGGTAGAGTCATCTTCCCATGAATACAGGTCGCTGGCTTCTGCTGGTATCGAATCCCAGCGTTCCTCTTCCATGACATCGCCATAACGTTCTCTGAACATTTCAGGAGTGATAGACGCGGCCATCACCTTGCGCAATTCTTCTTCACTTGGCCAAATCTCTGAAAGCATTACTGGATTACCATCAGAATCATTGGCCAGTGGGCTGTTTACCAAATCGATATCCAAGGTTCCAGCAATGGCATAAGCGACGACCAAAGGTGGACTTGCGAGATAGTTCGCCTTGACCTTCTGGTGTACTCTTCCTTCGAAATTACGATTTCCAGATAATACGCTACCAACAATCAATTCCCCTGCATCGATGGCAGCCTCGATGTTTTCATCCAAAGGACCGGAGTTACCGATACAGGTCGTACATCCATAACCTACAGTGTTGAATCCTAAAGCCGAGAGGTCTTCGTTCAAACCTGATGCTTCATAATATTCGGTCACCACTCTTGAACCGGGCGCCAATGAGGTCTTGACCCATGGCTTGACACCAAGTCCTCTCTCTCTGGCCTTGCGCGCCAGTAGACCTGCTGCTAACATAACACCTGGATTGCTCGTATTTGTACACGAAGTTATGGCGGCGATTACAATATCGCCATGCTTGAGAGAATAGTTAGTTTCAGAAACTTGAGTCTGAGTATTGAGCGACGCGTCTGGCACTCCATGCCCACTATGCCCCACATCAGCGTAGAGACTGTCATGGAAATGGTCGTACATATGATCGAGGCGAACCCTATCCTGAGGTCTCTTTGGACCTGCAAGTGCAGGAACAACGGTAGAAAGATCCAACTCAAGAATCGAGGTATAGGATGGCTCGTCATCATCGGCTGAATACCAAAGGTGATTGGCCTTACAATATGCTTCCACATTAGAAACATGTTCTGAATCGCGACCTGAAAGAAGCATGTATTCCAAAGTGGTCTCATCGACGGGGAAGAAACCACAGGTTGCACCATACTCTGGAGCCATATTGGCGATGGTGGCGCGGTCGGGCAAGGACAAAGCCTGCATTCCCTCTCCAAAGAACTCGACGAATTTTCCAACTACGTTGTGCTGGCGAAGCATCTCTACAATCAGAAGAGTCATGTCGGTCGCAGTCACTCCCGGGTTCAAACTTCCAGTAAGTCGGAAACCGACCACATCGGGTGCCAACATGTAGATTGGTTGGCCCAACATGACTGCCTCTGCCTCAATTCCTCCAACTCCCCATCCAAGAACTCCTAATCCATTGACCATCGTGGTGTGGCTGTCAGTTCCAACTAACGTATCTGGAAGCCAAACACCATTCTCTTCCCTAGCAACACTAGCGATCCATTCGAGATTGATCTGATGCACAATTCCCCTACCTGGAGGAACCGCTCTGAAATCGGAAAGGCTCTGTTGGCCCCATTTGAGGAACTTGTACCTCTCCATGTTTCGCTGATATTCTATCTCCAAATTCTTCTCTTCAGCATCTTTGAAAATTCCAGAATAATCAACCTGAACTGAATGGTCAATCACTAAATCGACCGGAACCTGTGGATTGACCTTAGATGGGTCTCCACCTAATTCCACCATGGCCTGACGAAGTGCAGCCATATCGACTACCGCTGGAACTCCGGTAAAGTCCTGCAGAATGACCCTTGAAGGCATGAATGGAATCTCTCCACGTTCGCCATTTGGTGTCCAATCTGCAATGGCCTTGACGTCTTCTTCGCGTACTAGAAAGCCATCACAATTACGCAAGGCCCCCTCAAGCAGAACTCTGATGCTTCTAGGCAAGGTTCTGATTACCTCTTCCGAGATTGCAGCAGTCAATGGGACTAAACTCGATTTCGAACCATCGCTTAGTGTGAACTCCTGCTTCGCATCCTGCATGGAAGTGCCGAGCAACATCGCCTGCATCAAGGTGACGCATTAGAACGCTCAGAACTAATTCCAGAACATCAGGTAATCTAGAAGCCCTTGAGACTCGTTGGAATCAACTTCAATGCTGGTTATGGTCATCTCTCTTACTGGCTTATCACTACTGCCAGTTTCGACCTCGCTCATCGCCTGAACGTGTTCCATTCCAGAGGTAACCTGCCCAAACACGGCGTGCACCCCATTCAAATGAGACGGAGTAGAATCCTGATCTACGATGTAGAATTGACTACCGCCTGTATCTGGAGGAGTGGTCTTGGCCATCGCCAAAGCACCAGGGACATGGCATGTTCCAACCCATGGAGATGATGGATCATTTGGATTTGTTTGAGTGCAATCCAATTCATCAGGTATTGTCCACGCGGATCTACCAGCGCCATTACAATCAGAATCTGTTGAAGATTCCCCGTTACAGAGATTATGGAATTCGTAAGCATATCCTCCAGAACCGTCCATCCCTTGGACATCTCCAGTTTGCAACATGAAATCATTGATTACTCTGTGAAATCTAATCCCATCATAATTTCCGGCTTCCGCATGATCAATCCAATTTTGAACGGCGATTGGAGCCGCATCGTGATACAGTTCAATTTCGATGACTTCTCGATGAGCTAATCCATCATCATCGGTCCATTTGACATGTATTCGCGCATTGTACTCCATACTTGCTTCAGTCAAAGTACCATCAGAAATGACCTTGATTACGGCAAGTGTGAGCATCAACATAACCGGAATGGCGATTATCCCAAAAAAAGTTGGAGTTCCATCATCAATCATCTTGGGAATCAATCTCTCCCTGACTCCTTCTGATGACATTTCTCCTTGCAATCCCTCAAGGCCTACTCGAGCATCCTTGAATTTAGGGTCGATCTTCAATGCTTGCCGATAGTGCTTGGTAGATTCTCTGTACATCTTTTTCAGACCTGTTTCCTGCGCTATCCCCTTCTTGCAGTCACCCGCTAATTTCCAGGTCATTGCATGCTCGCCTTTCTCATCCAAAGCACGCAATTCTTCCAACGCTTCATCGAAGTTACCCGAGGAGATTTTTCCCTCTATTGCCTTCCAGCCTTCCTCCATTTCCTTGCTCGGCATCATTCTTCCGACCCGCCTTCCTATTTTCAACTCGTCGAATCCGAGAAATGGAAATACAATCGTTCCTCCGCCCTTACAGGGCGGTATACCCATACGTTGAATAGGCGTATTATTGCCCCCATGCGGCAAGAACAGGGTCTACTGGCCTCAAAGGAAGGAAAGGAAATGGATACCGTCGTCAATGATTTCACCCTTAACATAGCAACTGCGAACGGAACTGGCTCGCAAAGTGCCAATTTGATTCTGCTCCAAACCATGGCCGACATGGGGGTCAATGTGAGCGGAAAGAACCTATTTCCTTCAAACATCTCAGGATTACCAACTTGGTATATCATCAGAGTTTCCGATGCCGGATATCAAGCACCGGGAGACCGCACCCACATTCAGGTATTGATGAATAAAGCAACGTGGGACAAAGATATCGAAGAATGTAAGCCAGGGACATTGATCATCTACAATTCCGATGTCAAGATGCCCGTGGAAAGGGATGATTGCATGTTATTCCCTGTTCCAATGACAAAGATGGCTCGTGGCCTGCACCCAAAACTCGCTCGAATGATTGCCAACATCGTTTATGTTGGAGTTATCGCTCATCTCATAGATCTTGATGAGGCGGCTATTCTTTCTGCCCTAAGCAAACAATTCAAGGGTAAGGCAACCGCTATTGATCTCAACAGTCAAGCTGTATTGTTGGGACGAGAATATGCAGCAGAGCACTTCGGAGAAGAGAGAGGACCATACAGAATTGAAGCGAGAGAAATTGAAGAGGACACCTTCATGATTGAAGGTAATGAAGCGGTCGCCCTAGGTTCAATCTTTGGTGGAATAACCACCTTGTCATGGTATCCAATCACTCCCTCTTCTTCTTTGGCCGAGAGCATCATTGCGTGGCTACCAAAACTGCGGGATGATGAGAACGGGGACTCGACCTGCGCAGTCATTCAAGCAGAAGATGAGTTAGCAGCAGTTGGGATGATTGTCGGCACTGGGTTTGCAGGAGGGCGCGGCATGACATGTACGAGCGGCCCAGGAATCTCATTGATGTACGAATTCATCGGACTTGCCTACTTCGCCGAGATACCATGCGTCATCTGGGATGTTAATCGCACAGGGCCATCAACCGGTCTACCCACTAGAACTCAACAAGGCGACTTGACAATGCTCTACGAAGCCAGTCATGGTGACACTCAGTTCCCAGTATTGATTCCAGGAAACATGGAGGAATGTTTCGAATTCGGCTGGCGCGCCTTCGATGTTGCAGAGCGCCTACAGACCTTGGTCTTTGGATTCTCAGACCTAGATTTAGGGATGAACAAATGGAAGTGCAAAGGTTTCGAATATCCTGATGAAGCGATAGACCGTGGCAAGGTAGTACGCACTCAAGAACAACTCGATGCCATCGAGAACTACGGACGATATCGCGATGTTGATGGGGACGGAATCTGCTATCGAACCCTGCCGGGTTCCGGACTCGACCCAATCCTATACCGCGGTACTGGGCATGACGAAGATGGAGTATACTCTGAGAAGCCAGACGTGTATGAAAAGAACATGGCACGTCTAAAGCGTAAGATCGACAACGCACGTACTTGGCTACCTCAACCAATACTACGCGAAGAAGTTGAGAAAGAAGTCGGAATCATCTACTACGGAAGTATGGAAAACACAATCCAAGAGATTGATGACATCCTCGAATCCACCGGCATGAAAGTGTCACAATGCAGAATCCGTTCGCTACCTTTGTCTCCAACAGCGGAG
>DAWL01000017.1:0-4466 GCA_002505935.1 Euryarchaeota archaeon UBA226
TTGCTATATTCAACAACAATTTGATCCAAAGACCTTGCTCGATATCATCGCACCATACCGGTTCTAGTTGCGCTTCTTTGAAACATCTGAGGAGCGAAGACACTCTAGAGTCCGCTAAGCGAGGAGATTCTGAATGAAGGCCTCCGATACTAACCTCGCCCCTTCCAGTCCATTGTACCTCATTCAAGCCTAATCTTGTCGAAGCATGAATGGTTGAAGCGGACAATACTCGTTGCCAGCCTAGCCTTGCTGCAAGTACCTCTGAGTGCCCTAAGCCATTTTGAATACTCAATGCAATCCCTTCATCCGAAAGATATTCTTTGACCATGTCAGCCAACTCACTTGTCGATGAGGATTTGCCACAGATCAATGCAACATCCAATTCTCCAGGATTACACGATAACTTGTACTCAGTTGGCAATACATGGATTAATTCACCTTCCGGAGTGTGCATTATCAATCCTGACTTTAGTTCATCTTCAGTTGCTCCTCTAGCGAAGATGTACAACTCGTTTGAACGTAGCAGGGCAGCGAATAGACCACCTATTGCACCGGGGCCAAATATGCCGATTCGCATTCAATCACCCTACATCCCACGCTGCTAGATGCAGTTGAATCTGGCCATCTTTCAATTCAATCCAAGCCATCAACATGTCATCGCTAGACTGCCAATTCAAGGTTAATGTGACCTCGATACCATCGGTCTCTTGAACATGTGAAAGCCAACCACTACCGTTGCCGTGACTCCTCTCATCAAAGACAAGACCTCCTTGCAGATCGATGAACTGAATCTCCATACTGCCATTCATTGAGGAGTTTATTGACCAACCAGTGTTGATCCAATCCATTCGTGCTACTCCGTCATCGATGAGGATAACTGCTGGGCCTTCGACCATCTCCCAACTTTGCACTTCATCAGAGCATAGATGTAGCCAATTCGCAGCACTACCTGTCCAGTTCAAGTTTCCAGATGAAAGGTTGGGCCAATCCACGCGCTTCTGCACATTGGAATCCCAAGTCCATCCATCCTCATTCTGATTTGGCTGCCTCCATACTCCTCCATCTGAGCACAACAATTCATCGGAAACTAGCAAATCATCGCCTTGAGTCCAACCCATAGCGCCCGAAATCGACCAATTGCTGGTATTTTCCCAAGATACCAACTCATCGTGCTGTCCGAATTTCCAGCCGTCGCTAGGGAATACAAAGTTACCAATAGTTGCAGGCATCTCAAGGCTCCATGAATACAAAACTCCAGAATCGATCATCGCCTGTAATCTCAAGGTATCTACTCCATGGAGCAATGATCCAGCCTCACCCTCTATGCAAATATCCATGACATATTCGGTAGCATTGTCCTCGATGGAGAGATCTAGTGGTTCAACTATTCTCCACAGTGAAGACTCACTCGACTGAGAATCGCTTGAGGATAGGCTCAGATTGAATGATTGCGAATCCTTGCTTACCTGCAAGCCTGTACACAAAACAGGCTCCTGCAAGTCGCCTGAAACTGTCCATGTCGGATTAATTGGCGATAATTCCGCATCGGCCTGCAAAGTGACTTCATGAGAATCCTTTTCATTGTGCAATAGATTTAGCAATAAAGGAACAGGAGATGACTCTATAGGTGGCGTGAACCATTTCAGATGCACTATTGTTGATTCTTCTGCAGGCAAGATTCCTTGGCACCCTTCAAGCAAAGAAGACTCGCCATCTGGACATTCCCAAGATAAGTTCCATTGTTCAGCCAAACCTTGCACTGTTGCAGACAATGTCCACTTTTGGTTCAACAATCCCGGGTTTTTGATGACTATGCTGAATCCGTCGCTGGTGTTGAAATCACTGAACAATGTTGAGGCAGGTAGTTCCCACTCCAGTCCTGCATCCCACTCTTCTAACTCGAGAGTAGGCATCTCTGCAGGTATAGTCAATAGCAACCCTACAACCAAAGCCATCGACAATCTTCGCGCCGAATCTTCGCTCAATGGCCTTACATCATCGAGTATCAATGGTATCCGGTCATCTCCACCCTGAGTTGCAATAAGCATTCCACCGGCAATAACTACGAAGGTCCAAATGACGTGTCCAGTGAAAGCACCCAGCAAGAATCCTAGAGACATAACTGCGATGAACAACAGAATTTGACTGCCTTGCGATCTTGCGGATTCCATCCCCGACATGGCGACGATTATTCTGCCTCCGGGGAAAGTGGGTATAGGCAGCAAAGAAATCCAAGCAACCAACATCAATCCATGACCTGCCAAGGCCATTGGATGAGTCCATGCCGTCTTCAAAGAGAGAACCTCAGGCTCCCATATCAATGAAGCCAACAACTGAGCCAGTAAACCGAATCCCAAACGGCTCGGTTGCTCACCTATAGTACGTTCAGTCGGGGTCAACCATAACCCAACTAAGACCAGAACAAGCCCTCCTACGAGCAAGACCAACGGTGCGGCTAGGCTGACCCATCCTAGTTTTCTGCGATCAGGCCATGGAATCGATTCCATTCGAGGATGGCTTGGAATGGCAAATAATCCAAATGGCCAACCAGGATAGGGGAATGGCAAAGCTAGTGGGAGAAGTCCACCTACTCTGACTTGCATACGCTTGGCAACATATCTGTGTGCAAGATCTGCTAGGCCCAAACAAGCCATCATCGGCAAAGCGTAGGACAAGAGTCCTGCTCGCAGAATAGCGGGGTCAGTCCACTCGGTCCCAGCATGCAATGGAAGCAACCAAACTACTCCCATTATCCAAGTGGACAATAAAGCCGCTATCCAGAAAAATAGGCGGTGAACATCCTGTAAAGCGAATAGCGAAGGTGGATGGGGGAATATCGTCACCTTCCAAGGCTCGTCACGCGTCAATCGCGCCATCCAATCTAATTCAGCAAGGTGTTCATTCAGAATTTCTAATGCATCGTGAGGATTCTCATGCTCCTCATCCTGAATACGGGCCCTTACTAGCCATGCTGGCCACAATTCACCTATGTCCTCTAGGACATCGAAATGTCTAGCAACTATCCTCTCTAACAATTGCTTCTGAGTCCAAGCCTTTTCATGAACCTTCAGAGGTTTGATGGCTTTGGCATCCACTTCTTCTTCGCTCAAAGCCGCCCCCTCTGTATAGTGGCTGACGATTACACATCAAATCCCTTGCCTATACAAGGGCTCAACGAATCACTTGTTCTTGAATCGCTTCAGACGGAAAGTCTCCTCACGTTCCATCTCCTCAAGGCGCAATTGAATGAAATCTCTAGCCTCTTCCATCTCTGGAATAACCTTGAATTCAAGGGCGTTAACACGCCTCTTAGTCGCTTCAATCTCTGCCAACATGCGCTTCAGTGTCGCTTCCATCTCTGCAGCCTTAACCATCTTCTCGATCAATTCACCGAATGATTCGGCTGCTTCATCAACATAAGGGCTGGAACCGATGAATCCAAGGCCACGCTGTGCGAATGATGCATGCAGGTTACTTCCTGAAACGCTTGGAACTACAACTCCCATGATGTTGCGTCGCTCGACTTCTACCTCGGGATGTGTGGAGTTGGCAATTGCAGCAGCACGCACGGCAAGGCCACCTTCTATAGCGTTAGCAAGGTCAATTCTTGACTTGGCAGACTGATAGGTTGCAGTCAATTCCTGCTTAGCCTTAATCATCTCCGAAAGCAATTGCCTAAACTCATGGAATAATCCATCTCGCTTCATCTTCAACAAGTTGTAACCATTCTTGGTCTGCTTGATGCGTCGCTTCAAGTTGATGAGTTCACTGCGCGTCGGCTTGATGTCGAGTGCCATGATTTCACCTCCCTCTACTTGCTATCCCGCTAATCTCACTCTTTCTTGTCAGTAGGGTGATACTTGTCGATCCACTGCTGATCCAATCGCACTAGATACTTGGTCGAGATGTTCTGCATCAAATCCCAGCATAGGTCCAATGTCTCGTCGATAGAACGGTCTTCGTCTCTGCTCTGGCGTAGGAACTGGTCCTCAAACAAGCCAGAGAAGTCAAGCAATTGCTTGTCACGCTCGTTCAATGCATCTTCTCCGACAATGGCAACCAATCCTCGCAATTCACGACCTTGTGCATATCCCGCATACATTTGGTCGGAAACCGACTTGTGGTCTTCACGGGTTGTCTTTGCTCCGATACAGCCACCCATCAACCTAGATAGAGATGGCAATACGTTGATCGGCGGATAGATACCTGCTTGGTGCAATTCACGACTGATAACAATCTGGCCCTCAGTAATGTATCCAGAAAGGTCTGGAATCGGGTGAGTGATATCGTCTCCTGGCATGGTTAGAATCGGGAATTGAGTGATACTTCCCTTCTTACCCTTAACCAATCCTGCACGCTCGTACAGCATTGCTAGGTCAGTGTACATGTATCCAGGGTATCCACGTCGTCCGGGAACTTCTTCACGAGCAGCACCGATTTGGCGCAAGGAATCACAGTAGTTGGTC
>DAWL01000017.1:4745-5892 GCA_002505935.1 Euryarchaeota archaeon UBA226
ACTTCTTCACGAGCAGCACCGATTTGGCGCAAGGAATCACAGTAGTTGGTCATGTCAGTATAGATGACCAGAACGTGGTAATCCTGCTCGAAGGCGAGATATTCTGCTGCAGTCAAAGCCAATCTTGGAGTAATCAGGCGCTCGACCGCTGGGTCGTCTGCCAGATTGACGAACAGAACCGCATTTTCAAGGGCTCCAGTTCTCTCTAGGTCGCTTCTGAAGAAATTGTACTCCTCAGCTGTTATTCCCATAGCACAGAAGACCACGATGAACTCCTCATCGCTATCTGTCAACTTGGCTTGGCGCGCAATCTGTAGAGCGATGTCGTTGTGAGGCAATCCACTGGCCGAGAAGATCGGCAACTTCTGTCCACGTACCAGTGTGGTACAACAGTCGATGGCTGAAATCCCAGTTTGAATGAAATCGTGTGGTGACTGACGGCTGTATGGGTTGATCGCAGCACCAATGATGTCGGCGTTCTCCTCAGCGATAATCTCAGGTCCACCGTCTCTTGGCCGACCTGCTCCGTCAAGGATACGTCCAATCAAATCCTTGCTGACTGGCAACTTGAAAACATCCCCGAGGAACTTGACTCCGGTAGAAAGGTCGACACCTGCAGTTCCTTCGAATACCTGAACTACCACTAGGTCGTTGCTGGTATCCAATACCTGTCCATTCTTGATGCTACCATCTGCAAGCCTTAGAGTTACGATTTCTCCGAAGGCTACTGGCTCGGTCTTATCGAGGAACACCAACGGTCCCTTGACATCGGTTATTGTCCTGTATTCTTTTCCTGTCATCTGAATCCCTCCTAGTTATCCTCCACCGCAGCGGCGATTTCTTTGTTCATCTCATCGACCAATCCATCGATTCTGTCAATGTATCCTGCCTCGAAGCGGTTCCTCATCAGAGTGGTTCTGGCTGGAACGTTGACCACATCCTCTAGCATTCCACCTGCGGCAATCGCCTTCTTGGCATTCTCTTGGAAACTCAGAATGGCCTTGGCCATCTTGTACTGCTGCTCAACTGCAGAGAATGCGTCCACATCGTGGAATCCATTCTGCTGTAGGAAATATTCACGAATCATTCTCGCTACTTCAAGCGTCAATTGCTGATCGACTGGAAGTGCATCGGAACCGACCAACTG
>DAWL01000019.1 GCA_002505935.1 Euryarchaeota archaeon UBA226
GATGCACATAATATCAGATCACAAAGGGGAATTAGGTCCCTCAGGACAGCATAAGAAATAGACAACCAAGAAATTATCTGGCTGGTCCCATTAATCAGTGACAAGCCCTCTTTTGCCTGTAAGGTGATTGGCTTGAGATCACAGGCAGCAAGTGCTTTTTCAGTTGGCATAAGGTTTCCATCTTCATCGCAAACTTCTCCTTCTCCAATCAGGGTCAAGGCGACATGAGACAACGGTGCGAGATCCCCTGATGCACCAAGGCTGCCGATACGTGGAACTACTGGGGTCAAACCAAGGTTCAGCATCTCCAGAATTCTCTCAATAACTTCAATTCTAACGCCGCTGTTCCCCTTGCACAACGAATTGGCCCTTGCTACCATCATCGCTCTGACAGGAACAGCATCCATGGGTTCACCGATTCCACAGGCATGGCTTCGAATCAAGTTGGTTTGCAAATCAGAAAGGCTGTCAGCATCTATTCGGGTATTGCACAATGCACCGAAGCCAGTATTGATGCCATAGGCTGTTTCTTCTCGTTGAATTATTCCTTCTACTGTTTTTCTAGCAGAATCAACTCTAGTCTTTGCTTCTTCAGAAATGGAAACTGTGGCGATTCCAGTCGCTACTAGAAGCATCGCCTCAGGAGACAGCGTTGCACCATCCAACTCGATATTCAACAATCTACCCCGCTCCTTGCTGGCGATGTCCATTGAATACAGTTGCTCAATCAAAGGCTCCCTTCACAACCTCATCAGAAACAAGATTTGGTAGGGTTACCTCAAGCAATGGTTCTGCTTGCATTGCCCGTTTGATAGCAAAAATAGCCTCCTCATTTCGGGCCCATGAACGCCTTGCGATGCCATTGTTAACATCCCATGCCAACATTGAATCAATTCTACGCTGAGAATCCAAGGTGCCATCAATGTACATCCCGAAACCACCGTTGATAACCTCGCCCCAACCAACGCCCCCACCATTGTGCAGACTGACCCATGTTGCACCTCTGAATGCATCTCCGATCACGTTGTGAACAGCCATGTCTGCAGTAAAACTTGAGCCATCTTTGATGTTTGCAGTCTCTCGATAAGGAGAATCTGTTCCTGAAACATCGTGATGATCACGTCCAAGTACCACTCCTTCCTTCAGGCGTCCATCGCGAATAGCATCGTTGAATGCGGTGGCAATTTTGCGCCTTCCTTGTTCATCAGCATAGAGTATTCTAGCTTGACTGCCAACAACCATTTTGTTTTGTCCAGCCTGTTCAATCCACCTGATATTATCTCTGAGTTGCTGCGAGATTTCAGGAGGGGCTTCCTCCAACATATTCAGCAATACATCTCGTGCTAATTGATCGGAAATTGCAAGATCATCTGGATCCTGTGAACAACATACCCAGCGGAATGGACCAAAACCTAGGTCAAAGCAACGAGGTCCCATTATGTCCTCCACATAGGATGGGTGGATGAACCCGCCCTTACCATCGGACAATTCTGCACCTGCTCTATCCGCTTCTAGCAAGAAGGCATTGCCGTAGTCCCAGAAGTATGTGCCCCTTTCCACCATTGCGTTGACCGCTGCAGCATGACGTCGTAGAGAATGGCGAACCGCTTCAGCAAATCCACTAGGGTCAGCAGAGATCATTTGTTTTGCATCATCAAATGAGATGTCTACGGGGAAGTAGCCTCCCTGCCAAGGGTTATGGAGGCTAGTTTGATCACTCCCGAGGTCGATTTCTATACCTCTCTCAACCAATCGTTCCCAAAGGTCGACAATATTCCCTACGTGTCCTATTGAAACTGCCTCGCCGCGAGACTTGGCTTCGAGCATTCTATCGATGACTTTGTCAACATCATCATGTAATTCACTCAGCCAACCTTGCTCATGCCGTTTTTTAGCTGCATTAGGATTGATTTCTGAAATAACTGCAACACAACCTGCAATGACCGCGGCCTTTGCTTGAGCGCCTGACATACCACCCAATCCAGAAGTAATGTAAGTCACACCTGCAAGACTACCATCAGCAGGAATTCCTAATCGCATTCTAGCCGCATTCAGAATTGTTATCGTAGTTCCATGAACTATGCCCTGTGGGCCAATATACATGTATGAACCAGCAGTCATTTGCCCGTATTGTGAAACTCCGAGGGCATTCATTCTCTCATAGTCTTCTTGTGAACTATGATTCGGAATCACCATTCCATTTGTTATTACCACGCGAGGAGATTCTTTATTTGAGGGAAAAATCCCTAGCGGATGTCCTGAGTACATGACCAAGGTTTGTTCTTCAGTCATCTTACTGAGATATCGCATGGTCAATCTATACTGGACCCAGTTTTGAAAAACTGCACCGTTTCCACCATAGGTAATCAATTCACAAGGGAATTGAGCCACTGCGGGGTCTAGATTGTTTTGGATCATTGCCATGATGCTTGCTGCTTGCTTACAGCGACTTGGATAAGCAGTCAATGGATGCGCTTTCATGTTATATTGAGTTGGTCTGAATCTATGCATGTAAATGCGACCTAGAGAATTTAGTTCTGCAAGGAATTCTGACGCGAGTGTTTTGTGCCATTTCTCAGGAAAATATCTCAAAGCATTGCTAACAGCAAGTATCTTTTCTTCTGTACTCAAGATTTGTTTCCTCTTTGGAGCTCTGTCATACAATTCATTCAGCGATGGTGCTTGCGGAAGTTCATCAGGGATGCCTTCAGCAACATATCGCCGGAGCATCTCTTCAGAAGACATGGCTTGGGCTTAGGGTCATCCCTTATCGCTTATCGCTTCAGTCCATGTCATGATACAGGTTTAATGGAAATCTCAACGAACTTTGATGTAGGAGTGTTGCTTTTTGCGGCAATACTTTTCAGAGGAACAAGAACATTTGCTTCTGGGAAATACGTTGCTGCACAACCTCTTGGGATATCATATCTGATTGCATGGAAACCCTTGGCGTATCTTTCTTCTCCTTCCCAAAGTGAGGTTATGTCGACCTTCTGTCGGTCATTTATCCCTCTTTCCTCCATGTCTTTCGAATTTAATAGAATCAATCTACGTCCATTTTTGATTCCTCTATAACGATCAGAAGAATCGTAAATTGTAGTATTGTACTGGTCATGACTTCGAATTGTCATCATGACTAAGTTGCCTGGACTTACATCAACATTCGGCAATGGGTGAGAAGTAAATTTGGCTTTACCATCTTTCGTATGGAATTCACGATTATCTCTTGGAGGGTTTGCTAGATGAAAACCACCAAGTGTGCGTACGCGTTCATTATAATTTTCAAACCCGCTAATTGCATTAGAAATCAAATCCCTGATTTTGTCGTAATCATCAGATAAATCCTTCCAATTTAGAGCCTCGGGAAATAAAGAATCAGCGATTTCACAAATAATCCTTACTTCAGAATATAGATTCTTACTTGCGGGCTTAAGGCCCCCTATAGACATATGAACCACTCCCATTGAATTCTCTACAGTAACAAATTGTTCTGTGCCGTTTTGAATATCCCTTTCGGTTCTTCCGAGGCAAGGCAAGATGAG
>DAWL01000189.1 GCA_002505935.1 Euryarchaeota archaeon UBA226
TGGATACTCCGGTAGTTCTGATATTCATTTAGCAGGAGATGGTTTGTCTTATGTTGTCTGGACAAGTAGGTTCACCAGTATGGATGGCTATACTATGACTGAGTTGTTGTTTACAACAGTGGATGAAAAGGGACAATCTTCAGCGATACAGAAGTTGATGCCTGCATTGAAGCACAATGAGGGTGAATATTGGGGTCTGAAGATAACCAGTGATGGTACTCAGGTTGTGATTGCAGGATACCATAGAGACATTTCAACAGGAGGAACATATCAGGATCTTACCAGTCTATTCTTGTTGTCTACTAAGACCCCTTCCAATCCAGATACTTGGTTGTTGACGCGCAATGTCGTATCCTCGATAGATACTGCAAGTCACCTCGCAGACCCTCCAGCAGTAGGCATTGGTGAAGAGAAGATTCACATCCTATATCAAGCGAAGAGAGATGATACCACAGGTATCCAAAGAATGGGGTTGTTCTATGCTCATGGACGCCTAGGGGAGTCTTCTTGGTCATTCCAGACTGCAGTTGGAGATGAGGCTAGCAAGCCCTCCTTAGTGGTCAAGACTATTTCCGGAGAGGATATTCTAATCGCTGCTTGGAAGGAAGGCTCTGGTCTAGATGCCAAACTTGCCCATATTGTGAATGATGGTTCATGGTCAATCGAAGAGCCATACAGGGATTCTGCGGTAGGTATGTCAAATGTACTGTTAATCGATTTGGGCGATAAGGTGCAGGTGGTTCACGATATGGTCGATGTCTATGGAGATGCGATATCATACGGTGTGTTCAACAGTTTGTCAGTTGGCCAAGCCGCATCTCTATCATCTAATTTAGTGGAAGGAAGTCTAGTTATTGGTGGTTCTTCTCATGATGGTTCTCAAATTGTTATGGTGGATCGATTCGGAGATTTCAGTCTAATAATTCTCGCCGATACCAATCCCACTAGGGATCCGGTAGAAGAACCAGGATTCTGGGAGTCATTGCTCGCACCCTTGCCCGGTGACGATGAGATGAAGAGGAATATTGCCATTGGAATAGGTGCCTCATTGATTCTTCTGTTCATAGCGGTCTCTATGGTGATTCGCAGGGCTGACCGTAGAGCTTTGCCAGCCAGAGTTGATTCTGAAAAGAAAGAAGAGGATAAGGAAGAAGTTGAGATGTTGATTGAGGAGAGGGATCTCGAAGAAGATGTTGAACTTGAGGTATCCTTGGATAAACAGGAAGATGATATTCCAGTAGCCGAAGAGAAGTCCTTGAAGGAGGACCTCGATAAAGCGGCGGAAGGAGACGAGGCCAGCGAGCGGTTGAAGCGTAGAATGCAGAGGGTCAAAGAAGCAGAATATGCAGAGAAGGGTTTGCCCCTACCTCCTGTTCTTGATGGTCTTCCTTTGCCTCCACCTCCAGAAACTTTGGGCAAAGAAGCAACCACCGATGTGGAAACTGCTCTTTCTGCCAAAGAATTACCAAAGATCGATGGTATGGGCTTACCTCCCCCTCCCGGAGCGATGAGTGCACCAGTTATGCCACAGTTCGGAGACCTACCTCCCCCACCAATGCCTGGAGCCGAGGGTTTGCCGCTACTAGATAGACAGGCCAAATGCGAGGATTGTGATGTGGAATTCACCGTGAGGGACCTGACAAGGAAACGGGTCAAGTGCCCAGTTTGTAATTCACCAATTGAACTCTGAGGTATGAGTATGAAAGCGATTGTTCTGGCTGCAGGGAGAGGTTCTCGCCTCGGCGGCTTGACAGACAGTCGTAGCAAAGTCATGCTACCAGTTGCAGGCAGACCAATCATCGAATGGATGCTCAGCGAGTTAGCCGATGCAGGTATTGAGGAGGCCACGATTGTACATGGTTATGCGGGCTCAAGGATTCTAACGAATCTTGGAAGTGGAAAGGGAGTTGGATTAAAGTTGAAATTCATTGAACAAACATCTCCACATGGGTCTTTGGGTGCGGCCTTGGATGCGCTTTCAGCAATGTCATTGGACGAAGATGTTTTGATTCTTAATGGAGATAACATCGTCTCTTCTTCGGCGATAAAGAGGTTGATTCAGTCTGAATCTGCAAGCCTATTGGTTGCAGAACATGAAAATCCACAGGAGTACGGAGTGGTCACCCTAAACGGAGATGTTATCGAAGAAATTCAGGAGAAGCCTGCTTCACATGAGGTGGTTGGCCGAGTGGTTAGTACAGGTGCCCTTCGTTGCCCAGTACTATGGCGCGAGACATTTGAGAAAACGGTAAAAACGGGGTTGACAGGAATACCGGATGCTATCAGAAATCTTCTCGAAGAGGATGTGGAGATTAAGGCGATAAGGACTGATACATGGGTAGACGTAGATCACCCATGGGATCTTATCGACATGAATGCCATATTACTCGATAGGGTGAACAGTAGTATTAGTCCAGCAGCAGAGATTCACCCCTCGGCTGTGTTAAGTGGAAATGTGCACATATCGGAGGGTTGTATAATCCGTTCGGGCACTGTTATTGAGGGTCCGGTTCACATCGGTCCAAATTGTGACATCGGTCCAATGGCTGTAGTTACTGGTTCAACTACTATTGCAGCAGGAACTCGAATAGGTCCTTTTTGTCGTATTCGGTCATCTTTCTTGATGGAGGATGTTCAGGTTGATTCGGGTTCTTGGTTGCAGAGGTCTGTGATCGGCCCTGCTACCGTGTTGCGTAGCCATCTTAATGTCGATGTTGGGGAAACACAGAAAATTGGGACCTCGGGTGAGATTCACGTGCGACGCCTTGGATTGGTGACTGGAGAGGCCTGTACTTTGGGCCATGGAGTTGTAACTGCGCCAGGAACAATACTTGGTTCTCAAGTGGTAGTCGAACGTCGTAGCAGAGTTTCAGGAGAACATCCTAGCGGCGCTGAAATAAGTTCAGGAGGAGTTTGAATGTGCGGAATTATTGGAATAACTGGTGACAAAGAAGGGATGGTTTCGCGTCTGATGGCTGGATTAACCAAGATGGAGTATCGTGGCTATGATTCTGCGGGCGTCTGTATTTCGCATCCGGAGGGACTTGATGTCAAGAGGTCTGAGGGCGTTCTAGATAATCTCAAGGAAACGGTCAAAGATATGAAAGATGGAACTTGTGGGATTGCCCACACTCGTTGGGCTACTCATGGTCCCCCTACAGAGGAGAATGCACATCCACATTGTGACCCTCAATTTCGAGTGGCTGTCGTTCATAATGGAATTATCGAGAATGAAGTACAGTTGAGACAGATACTGATCGAAGCGAATAACAATGATTGCTTCAAATCAGAGACAGATACTGAATTGGTAGCACACGTTTTGGCGCAGGAACTGGATGCAGAATGTGGTGATGTGGTTCCTGATGATGAACAATTGTTGGCAGCTTGGAGACGTTCACTAGATCGATTCGATGGTAGTTTCAGTTTAGCAGCAGTGGTCAAAGGGAGGAGTGATGTCATTCTAGTTGCCCGTTCCTTCTCTCCATTGATTCTCGCGCATAATGAGGCGGGTTTCCTTGCAAGCGACGTATCTTGTCTAGTGGGTATGGTCAAGGAGGTCTGCTTTATCGAAGATGGAGATTGGGGATTGTTGCATAAGGACCGAATGGAATTGTTTGATTCAGAGGGTAATCCTGTCTCGAGGAAGTCCACAAAATTACAGTGGAATGAAGAGGATGCAGAATTAGGTGGTTGGCCCACATTTATGCTCAAGGAGATTAACGAACAACCTGCGGTTGTAAGGGCATGTCTACAAGGAAGGTTGAGTAGAGAGGCATTGCGAGGTGTGAAAATTCCTTACAAACCTGATTTGGTTCGAATCATTGCTTGTGGTACAGCCTTCCACGCTGGAATGATGGCTCGGCACTACATAGAGGAATTATCCGGTATTCCATGTATTGTTGACCATGCACACGAATTCCGCTATGGTACTCCTGCTGGCCCTAAGGCCCTAGTACTTGGAGTCAGTCAATCGGGTGAGACCGCAGATACGCTTGCGGGTCTGATGACTGCACAGGAACGTGGTTATCCAACTCTTTCAATAGTTAATGTTGAGACCAGCACAATCGCCCGTCAGAGCGATGCGATTCTTGGGATAAGAGCGGGCCCAGAGATTGGAGTCGCTTCGACAAAAGCATTCACCGGTCAAGTTCTTGGAGGATTGTTGGTCGCTCTCAGGCTTGGTAGGTTAACCAATAAGGTGCATACTGAAGAGTTAGCAGTGATTAGTAATGCAGCGCGCCGTTTCCCTAATGCGATGGAGAGATTGCTGGCCTCAACCCAGTTAGAACAGGGTTTGAAGCGGGCTCGTAGGTTGTTCCATGACAAGAATCATGCATTCTTCCTCGGTAGGAATTCATCCTATCCTATCGCTCTTGAGGGGGCACTGAAATTGAAGGAGATTTCGTACATTCATGCTGAGGGATATGCGGGTGGCGAGTTGAAACACGGACCGTTAGCACTGATTGAAGATGGTACGCCAGTAGTGGTAATTTCCTCTGAAGGTATCATCCAACAGAAGTTGTTCGGGAATGCACGCGAAGTTTCCGCTAGAGGAGCAAGAGTGATCATGATTGCAGTCGAGGGTGATGAAGAGGCTGCGGCTCATGCAGATGTAGTCATTACAGTTCCCAAGACCCATCCCTTGTTGCAGCCAATAATGCACAATGTAGTATGCCAACTATTGTCCTACCACGTAGCCATGGACAGAGATTGTAATGTTGACAGGCCTCGGAACTTAGCCAAGTCCGTTACTGTGGAATGATTATTCACCAATCTTGAATCTCTGTTTCTCAGAGAGCCATGTGAATGATTTGTAGCCTAACATGTGTTGAGTATGTCGCATCTTAACGACTCCTAGTTTCCTAGTTATCTGGTCTTCTTTGCGATCCATTACCAGATGAATCACTCCATCTGAGAGATAATCTTCAACTCCATGGTCTCCGAATTGCTTATGATCATCTCCAGTCATTTCACAGATGAAGAAAGAAGTCAATTGCAGACGACGGACCGCTTCGAACAAACGGAAGATTTCATCGCGAGGGTTTTCCATCTTGGTCAAGGTGAAAAATGCGCCGAGACTGTCGAAAATTAGGGTTTCAAAACCGATGCTTTGGCGGTAGTTCGCTAATTGCTTGATTAGTTGCCCCATCCAATCGACTCTACCAGACATGCCTTGTTCGTCTAATTGCACTCTGAGGTCTGCTAGGTCGATGATAGCAATGCGATTACGGACTCTAGGGTCATCAACGTTCATTCCCATTCCAGCCATGTGTGAACGTAGGCTGTCCTTACCCTGTTCTAGGGTGACATAGATGCCCGAAGAATCACCGTGAAGCACGTCATTGTAAAGCATGGAGAAGGTCAGGCTGGACTTCATCGAACCGCTGGCTCCAGCAACCAAACAGATGTGTCCCTTTGGGATGCCACCCTGCATGTTCTCATCCAGTCCGATAACATGGGTTGGTATTCTTCCACGAGTTTCCATTGAATCGCCATTCGGTCCACGCCACTTCAGATGATAAAACCGACCCTGTAAGGAGCACCGCAATGGTCAACCATCCGCAAGCGAGATGTGCTTCATCATTCAGGCCCTGTTATGCCCCTTCGTCTTTGGCTCGCTTCAGCCTCTGAGAGGCGACGAAGCATGCTCCTGGAACAATTTGCCAACTTGGACATCAAGGCCGAACCAATTACCGGATTCAATGAGCCAAAAGTTTCCTCGATACCGGTCAGAGAACAGGTCAAAATGATATGTATGAGCAAGATGGTTGCAGCCTTGGAACGATGGCCGGAAGATTCCGATTGTCAGATTGTCATGGTTTCTGATACTTTGGTCGCAGATCCTGAAGACATCAATACCTCTTTGGGGCAGCCAGATGATGAGGTATCAGCCCTTTCGATGTTGTCGCACTTGTCTGGAAGGATTCATTCTGTGTGGACTGCAACTTCTTTGCTGGTAAATGGAGAAATCGCCGCCGACTTGAGCGGGCAAGAAGAGAATGAGGTATTAGTGCCCGATGGAAAGAAGGCTTGGATTTGGGTAGAACGGGCTTTGGTAGAAATCGAAGAATTGGATGCACATGCTCTGGATGACCTGATACATAGTCAATCATGGAAAGGTAAGGCTGGAGGCTATGATTTGGCTGGGGCGATGTCAGAATATGCTCATCTGGTTGAAGGTGGAGAAGAGGTGGTTCTCGGAATCTCAACAATTTGCATAGAGACCCTTCATGAAATCATCGGTGCCAATCCTAACGAGTGATTGTTGATGTCGATGGTTATGCCTATTCCAGGCATCAATAGGATTCGTTCTTCTTCGTCAAGAGAGAATGCTGGTAAAGACATCGAGTCGGCTAATTCTCGGAGTAGTCTTCTACAGGCATTCTGATGCGCATCCATGTGGACCAGATTACGTAAATCAACGATTAGTACATCCCCCTGATTGAGTCTGCTCTCCATCCCCTCCAAGGGAAGTCTGTGTCTATCGTCTGGAACGATATAACGAAGTCCACGTTGAACCGTTGTCTCAGGGCCTCTGTTCTTCAGGTCCTTGTCTCCTAAATCATGAAACATTTCACCATCGGGAGTAGTTGGACCTTGCCATCTACCTAGCTTTTCTGGAGCCTTGTGGCTTTTCTTTGGTATTGGTTCATCGATTATCGGTTCAGGCCGTGTTTCAGGAGTGACTGGATTGTCCTTCTTTTTGCTGTTCTTCTCTGGGCCATCAGGGTCAGGTAGTCCAAAGAATTGCCAAAGATTTGCCATTTCAACCGAGTTCCCGCTAGAAGTCCAAGTCATCCAGCAGGCCGCCGAGTGCATCCCCTACGTTTGATTGCGTCGGTTGTTGAGGTGCAGGAGCGGCGGTTTGTGAGGCAGTCATGTTCTGGGCGAGCCACTGTTCTCCGTAGTGTTCCCATTGTTCCATAGTCCATCCTTGAGGTAGACCTCCCGCAGGTAGTGGTGGTGCACTTGAGACCGTCTCCACAGGTGCTTGTACAACGGGTGCAATAGTTTCCTGCATAGGTTGGGGCTGAGCATAGGTTGGCATCGCCTCTTGCACTGGAGCACTGGCAATGGGCATCATCGGATCCTGCGGACTCATCATCAAGCCTCCGGATGCTGGCGGCATTGTCCAATCAACATCGGTGATGTCTGCATCCCCTCCACGCCTCAACAATACAACTACCAAGAGTGCTAGAATTAAGAATAGGAATATCGAGATTCCGATGGTGGCACCACTATCTTCACCGAAGAACCCTGAGAATAATCCTTCATCCGGTTTGGCTTCGACAATAACTTCGATGAATACAGGATCTCGGTCTCCATTATCATCGATGACGGTCAAGGTTATTGTGAAGGTACCAACTCTGTCGAATGTTGGATTGTAGTAAATTCCATTGTGTTCAATATCGTTAGAGAGGTCTCCGTCTCCATTTTGATCTAACCCGGAATGGTCCCAGTTGTAGTTCATTGTCAATTGATCAGTTGCGGTATCTGTGCTATTTTCTGCGCTCAGGGAGAGGCTGTCTCCAACGATTAGAGAGATGCTGACTGGAGCAGGGCTTGTTCCATTGGCTATGCTGATGCTAGCCCTGGGAGGTTTGTTTCGAACTTCAACAGTAGCAGATGTCATGGCCCAAGCACCGTCATCATCGCGTACGGTGACCGCAATGTCATAGAATCCCGCAATAGACCATGAAGTCGCTAACTCTGCACCTTCTACGTCGCAATCATCTGCTGCACTTCCATTTCCATCACTGTTCACTTGAGGGTACAAGTCCCAACACCATTGCCAGGTCTCCATGTCATTTGGAGAGTCTGAACCTGTTGCATTTACGTAGACCATCTGGTCTTCCCAAACTGGAAGTATCTGTGGAATCATATCCAAAGTTGGAGCAACATTCTCTACCATGAATTGTAATGCCATACGTTCACTGGTTGCACTGTCATCATCCCACACCTCTACCCATACTTCGTGCAAGCCACTGGATTGCCATGCCATACTGACATTTGATTCGTAACCATCAGTAGTTGTGGTTTCATTTTCATCATGTAGCGCATCTAGCCACCAGTTGAAAATCAGTCCTTCCATGTCGTTAATGGAATCGTCAGCCATTCCAGTAATACTGATAACTTCATTCTCCAGTACGTCATACACCCCATCAAGAGTTGTCATCTCCCCACTTTGATTGAATACTTTCAGTTCAGTAATGCTAGGGTCTCGATTGAGAACCTTGACCACTACATCTACTGTGGTGGTATCATTGTCATCATCGGTGGCTGTAGCACTAACCAGAATATTTCCTTCAACACTTGGAGTGAAGGTGCATGTGTAGGCACTATTTCCTTCTTCACAAAGGATTTCACTCGGCCAGGATATGGAAACATCAGCCTGTGGAGTAATTGTATCTAAATCGCCGTGATCGCTGGCATCAATAGTGACTTTTTGCCCAACAATAATGGATTCAGGAGCGGTTAGATTCAACCATGGGGCGCGATTGATGACGCTGACATTCACAGTCGTGTGCACTCGGTCATTCTCATCATCGATTACATAAACGTCCACAGGCCAATCTCCATCGTCGCTCCAGTTGAATTCCCAGATACAGTCATCTTCCCAGAAGTTGAATTCCACTCCTTCAGCACTGAATGTAGAAAACTCGCAGCGGAACTCTCCTCCGTCAGGATCTACGCTCGAAGTCGCATCTAGGCTGACATTGTCAAAGGTGAAGACAGAATCCACGATATCGATAACCGGAATGGCTAATCTTCCGATGTAAATCTCAAATTGTCCGACATTGTTACTCAGGTTCTCATCTTCAGTAATCAATCCATCAGGGTCAACTTCGAAGGTGATTGATACAGTGCCTATGGGTTGATTCTCAGGAACGGTCCAATTCACCATCACCCTTTCTTCTTGGAAGGCTGAAAGTGCAGGAATCGCACCTCTAATTTGCGTTCCATCTGGAGCATCGACCTCTAGTTCGGTTGCATTACTGGTCAAGACCCCTAGGTTTTGAGCGGGGAGACTCATCTGCAACAAGTCACCAGGTACTGCGTTCCAACCGGCAGCATCGTTGAGGAAAGTGCTTTCATTTCCTCTGGTTCTTTCGATAATCAGCCTATCGTCTCTGGCAGCCAAATCTATTCCAACGACATTTGGATCAAGAATAATCGTCCTTACTCCCACAATTTTCTGTACGGGGTCATAGAAGATGATT
>DAWL01000161.1:0-7829 GCA_002505935.1 Euryarchaeota archaeon UBA226
GTTCACATTGCTTGGGAAGATTCCTATGATGAGTTGGATAGATTCTACCAACAGCCACAAATCTACTATGCAATGCTAGAGCCTGATTATGCCCAGAGTGCTGCAATAACCGTTTACGATGATACTTTACTCACTCCAATTATTGGGCACAAGGGCCACCCGGATGTTGTTGTAGATGCTGACGATTTCGTTCAAATCGCTTGGGATGACACCCGAGGTGGAAAGGTGGAACTCACTTTCGTCATAGATACCTCTGGTTCGATGTATTCTGAGTGGGCTGACGTTTGCACAGTAATTTACGGAGGAGCATTCAGTACAGGGGGAACCAATTTCATGGGAATCAAGCCAATGCTGGAACAGGCTAACATGACCGTATATGAGACACTATACGGACTTGGAAACTATCTCCCCGGTGCTGCTAGCACAGGTAATTGTGCAGGCCACAATATGAATGCCGGACCACGTAATACTGCATTGGGTCTGACCCCTGGAGATGACAGCGGAGGAATCCGCAAACTTACCGGAACGGTGTACAACGGTGGCACCTATTCTGGCTATTCTGGTGAAGACTGGGGCCCAGGCTCAAATTGGGCTTGTCTATCGTGGATGGATAGTAGTCTCAACGTGCCTGGAAACCCACCAACAAGTGATGATCACAAGTGGAATCCAAATGCTACCAAGATTGTAATTCCCATTTCCGATGAAGGACCAAAGGACGGAGACCCCGCCGGTCAGTCGGATGACCACGCTTCCATCACAGAGGCTCACGATAGCTGTGTGAGAGCCGGTGTAATCCCTGTAGGGATGTATGGACAGAGTTGGGGTGGAGCAAGCACCGTACAATCCCACTTCAGAGATTTGGCACAGTGCCCTGATGGTGTACAAGGAACACACACAAGAAATTGTCCAGGGACCACCCTTTCTAACAGCGATGCCGGAGGTCAAGTCTACGAATTCCCTTCATCAGGAAGCAGTGCTTCACAAATGGCTCTTCTTGTAGAAGCAATGGTCTACATTTCGACCAACAATTCGCGTGAGATATACATGTCAGTCCTTGATCCATATAACCCGGATACTGGCTATGACTCCAGCGGCTTCTCATATGGTTTGAGCGGAACAACTGTGTCTGGAGGAAATTATTACGAGGACATTGGAGGACTGATTGCAGTTAACGATACTCGAATCACCATAGATGATGCTTATTCTTTCCACCCTTCAATCGGTGTTGATATGGATGGTAATACTCACATCGCTTGGATGGACGGTAGAGATTATGGATTCGAGAAGGATGTATCTTACGAGATATATTACACCAAACTCCGCCTACGTGGAGCAGGTGATTGGGATGGGGTAAAAGGTGGACTTTCCACCTACGCAATCAAGAAGATAGAAGATACTCCAATTTCCAACGTTGAGGGTAAGGCAGCATTGCCTCAGAATAACAAGTTCGCCGCCAACAGCATGTACCCCGAATTGCTTACTGATGCTCAAAACCATGTACACATTGCTTGGCTAGATTATTGGAATACAAGCGCTCAAGAAGAAATTCAGTACGTGCGCTTGAATGAAACCACACTTACGGGTCCAGGAGATATAGCCTTAGATCCGTGGGAACCCGTAGTAGTTACTACGTGGCAATCGAACAAATTAGGCCCTAGTTCTCCTAAGTGGCCTGGAATTGGACAGCCTCCAGCATTCTCTAACGACCTTGGTAGTGGTGCACATTTGGCATGGACTGATACCAACAAGTGCGGTGAAGAAGGCAACAATAACATGTTCACAATATGTTACACTCACATCCTCACAGGACAAGTAGACATTGAATTCGATGAAGGTGAGACCTATTACCACGTGATTGAACCCGGAGAGCAGACGATTTACAACCTCACAATCAACAACACTACTCCCGGACCATCCGATCTTGTCGCAGATACGTATTCTCTGAATCTGTCTGACATTCCAGCTAATTGGTCAGCCACACTCTACTTCTCGAACAACCACACCGCGATATTCCCGGATACGCCAATATTCCTCATGGGTGGGGACAGTGCACGTTTCTATCTCAGGGTAAGGGCTCCATCGATTTACCAAGCGGGTGAAGATGAGTTAGCAGAGATAACAGTGATTGCAACAAGCCACAAGGATCCAGCAATCCGTTCTGATAGGATGACGCTAACTCTGATGGATGTAGTGCATGGAATCAATCTTGAAACAAGTCACCGTATGGCTGATGTTGAGCAGGGTCAGACAGCAATTTTCTCGATTACAATAACAAACACGGGGAACGTCCACGACTCTTTCGCATTCTATGATCCGGCGTCTCTCGAAGGGCAACAAGAATGGTTACTACCATTTGGTTGGTTAGTAGAATTCCCTCTAGAGGTCGACTTGGACCCAGGACAATCTACCACCAAGAATCTGAAAGTCAGTATCCCTCAAGATCAAACTCAAGGAACCTTTGTCATTTATGTCAAGGGGTGGTCAGTGGGAGAACCTATCAAGAGTATTTCACAAGGCACCTATGATGTATTGGAATTATGGATCAATGTCAGTATCAAGTCTACAGGAAATATTGTGTTTGAGATATTCGACACTCAGGATGATGTATTACCTGGACAATGTGCGAATTACAGTATCACAGTAACCAAGAATTTCGCTGATGGATGGTTGATATTCTCCACACCCGGGGCTCCTGAAGCAATGCCAGAAGGACAAGATATCGCTACTTGGACACAAGAACATTGGACTGTTGAACTAGACTTTTCTGAAGCACCTGCAGACCCTGACGGGGACGGTAAGCGACGTTTCATCATGGATACTAGATACAAGGTGAATGTCGATATCTGCGCTCCGACTAACGCTACAGCAGGTCTTGGGCCAGCCGTAACGGTGAAAGCACATCTCGATGGACATGCTAAGGTTTCAGATTCAGTCATTCTTTCGACCAACGTCATTCACGTGTACGATTTGGATATAGTGACGGTTGATGATGAGATATTAGATCCATCAGCGCCGAGTATAGATGTCAATCCCGGTGAAGATAGAATCATCACAGTGAGGACAACCAATGAGGGTAATGGGCCAGACAGGTATGATATGCGTTTGGCCAAAGTTGCTTTGGTTGGAGGGGATGACCAACTATGGGACATTGAAGTTCCACGTTCCCTCTTACAAGAACTCACACGAGGAACATCACAAGAAATTGATATCGGCATCCACATCCCAGATCAGGTTGAGAAGGGCGAGTATGTTGTGGTCATTGAGGTCTACAGCGAAGAAGCATACCCGCGCACAGGCCCATCATCCACTAAACTACGTGATACTCTCATCATAACCGTTAATGTTCTGGAATTCCACGATATGCAGATTTCGATAGACCCGAGTGTAGACACAGATGTCAAGACTGCCGCTCCAGGGCAGATAATTGACTTCACCGTCAATATAACCAATGCAGGAAATGTCGAAGATACACCATCTCTTCACAACCATACCGCTGTGCGTGTAGACGGTGAATGGGTATTCGATGAAGAGCCAACCATGGGTTCGATTTCTGATTGGGTGTTGAGTTGGGCAGTTGTATTGAACGCTGATAATTCTCAGCCAGAAGTTGAGGAAGAGTGTCTACAGTTAACCACTCTTGATACAAACATGGTTGCTGAAAACCCAGATCGTTGTGTTTACTTCACAGATCTTGAAGAGTATCAGATGCCAACTTTAGATGCATATGAGACAATCACCATGCGTGCGATTATTCAGATTTCACCTAATGCGAAGTTGGACACCCGCCCAATAGGTTTGAAAGTCACTTCAATGAATGGGGATATGACTCAGGAAAACGGAGATCATGATGACAGTGCTAGTTGGCAAGGAGAAATGCTAGATAGCAATGAACAGATAATCACAATCCGTCTACGTGCCCCCAACCTTGAGATTCTCGAAGTTGAAGTTGGAGAGAAGCAGAACAGTGCCGACGTAGGTGAGTTCATCCCAGTTAGAGTTCTGATTCAGAACAGTGGTAATGTACACGCAACAGATGTTGTTATCGTTCTGTGTCAGGGACAAGAATCGGGCGAGATTCGCAGTGATGGGTGCGATGAAGCAAACATCGTATTCAGGCAAGTAATTGGAGCACTGATGCCACCAGATGGAACCGGTGACCCAACTCCAATTGAGTTGTATCTGCTATGGCCTGTAGATGCTGGTAGTCACGAAGTTTCCGTAGTATTGGATCCGGATAATGAGATTGTTGAATCAAGTGAAAACGACAACATCAAAGCCGTTCCAAACGAGTTGGAATCTAGTAGCCCAATCTGGGACGTAACTTCAGCAGCCATTGCTAACTATTCATTACCCGTTGGTATTTTGTTGCTGACTCTATCTCTAGCAGGAGTGGTATTCATGGTTGGCCGTGGTCGAACCAATGAAGCCAAGAGTAGGCAGGCAGAACAGAGCAGTTTGATGTCAGTACTTAGTAGCGAAGAAGATTCGCAGTAATCAGTTTACTCAATCTTCAGTAGAGGTTTGTTTGTTGGCTTTGTCCAACAATACCCACCATGGTAGGTTGACATTTTGTGATGCTGCGATGATTTGCCCTTTGCGCTCTTCTCCGATTTGTCTCAGTAGGCGATGACGAACGTCCTCTAGAATATCTTCCATCTGTCTTGCCCCAATCTGTAGTTCCTCTCTGAGTCTACTGATGTCGAATCTCTTACGGGGGTCATCCAATAGATCGTGCATCACCCTTCGGTGCTCATATTCGATGAACTCTTCATCAACAGCATGAGAAACCCTGTTTCGAATATGCTGATGTAAGGCGATGATTGCATCTCTTTGTTTATCCAATGAATCTAACTCTTCGGAGAGTACAGATAAGTGACTCATTGCTTCACCTAAGGGTATCTTTCTTCGTCCAGAAACCAACTCTGCTAAGCCGAGCACATCTGAGGGTAATGCCGAGGAGATTCGCATTGGCCCCCCTTTCGGCAGTTTTCGCTGTTCAATACGGAATAAATCGGGCCCTAAATCGATTCGCATACTGAATGATTCACGTACAGCAAAGATACGCTTTGGAGGCCCGCCCTTTTCACTTGGAACCATTTCACTGACAACGAATTCTGCCTCTTCTAACAAACTGAGATTTTTCATTATGGCTTGTTGACTAACGCCAATTTGCTGAGATAATTGCAACGGATAGTGTGGCTCTCTCACCAAACGTTCGAGAATCTCCCTTCTAACCTTGTTTTGTAGAAGGGTTAGGGCTTCTTCTAGACCTATAGCCACTACCTCACCTGAGGTTGTCTAGTCAGGGGGGGCTCAAAAACCGTCGCAATCGATTTTAACCCTCATCCCAACTTTTCCAAGACGCTCCTTTCTCAGGTTCTGCACCTATGTCATCCCCTTCCGATTCCTTCACAACTTCTTCGACAACATCGACGGAGAGCGGCTCGTCAGGGAGGGGATCAGAATCAGGAATCAGCGTAGGTGCATTTTCCACTACCTTGTTTGTAGAAGCAGAACTGAAAGGATCGGGGACCTCAGATCGCCGCTGAATTTCATGTAGATTTTGAAGCATTTTCTCTCTAGTCTCATCTGTGCCGTGCATTAGTGAATAGATTTGGTCCGTATTCAATACAACGCCCCTACTTGCCATTGCATTTAGAGCATCGATGTCATTACTATTCAGATTTTGTTCAGTTTCGGGTTTTGGTTGGACAGTAATCGCTTCTCCGTTTTGCCCTTGAATAATCATTACCCCCCCTGCACCTTTGCGATTTGAACCCATCACACTAATTGTCAAACCGAGTGGAATCAAACACAATGAGCATAAACAACCAAACAACGATCCCAATAAGAGACTTTCACCCATGAAACCCTCCAATATTGCTCCTCTATCCACTACCCAAACAGTTCCATTTCCTTCACAATTTACCGCTTCTTCTGGGCAAGTTGCTAAGGCTCGATATTCTCCTTTAGCCAAGTTCCATTCTCCGATTTTGATGAAAACTTCACCATTTTTACCCATTGGTTCAAGGCCTTCACTGCCATCATTTACACAAGCGCTTGTATCGATCTCAACGCCATCCATTCCTTGTAGGGAGAATTCGACATCTTTCATTTCAGGAAGAACCCATGCTTGTTGACAACCAGCGCCCAGCTCAAATTGAGCCAATTCATCCACCACTGCCTCATTGGCACCAGAGAGTCTGGGGTCGGTATGGTTGAACATGGAATCAATCTGAGAATAGATTCCAATTCCACAAACGAAAAGCGCCACTACTCCGAAAATCAAAATCCTCTTTCCCCATACTTCCTTACCTGAGGGTTGGGGCGAAGGTAGGCCTTGCACGTCTATGCCACCACCAACTTAGCCTTCAATGCGCCGCAGAATCAAAGTCCCATTTCTGCCAGTTTTTCTGGCAAATAGGTATCAGTGACATAATCCAACCCGTATTTAGCCAAAGATTGCTGTTCTGCCTTTTTGTTTATATCCAACATCATATTGATTTGATCTTGCCAGGCATGATCAGCGAATCTAGGATCGGATAATTCGGCCTTTAGGGCTTCAATGTCTTTGTTTGATAAATCGTCAGCAGGCAAATCGTATGCTAGAATATCATCAGCAGTAATTCCAAGATAACTCGCTGTAGGGGTGGCAAGATATTCTGAGATGTGTGCGGTTTTTATCGCCCCATATGCAATAGAAGCAAAAATTCGGAACGACCATGGATCCCCGTCCAGAAACACTACGACTGGCAGATCCCACTCTTCATTCATCCTCTTGATTATTCGTCGTGTTGACCTAGCAGGTTGGCCTTTGAGATGTACCAATCCACAGCGGTGATTTTCGTCAAACCCATTTTCAACTAACCTGTCAAACATACCACCGGTTTCGATAGCCATGATGAAATCAATATCATGTGTGTCTAATTCTAGTTTTTCCAATTCCACATTATAGGGAACGCCATATCCAGAATCTCCAACATCGTCTCTAGCGTTAATTGTCATCCAATCTCCACGGCGGTTTTTTTCTCTTAATGTCAAATTTCCAATTATTCTTGCCCCATCTTCTTCAGGTCGGAGTTTGAAATCCTCTCTCAAGCAGCGAGTGACAATCTCAAGATCTTCAGCTAGATTGTTACTTTCATTTTGAGTGTTGAATTTACCATGTCCCCACGCTTCAGAGATGTAATACATTTCACGCAGAGTGCTAGATTTACCATTGTCAATCATTTCATCGATGAATTCAATGACGTGAAGCGCACGGAGCAATTGCTTCGCACTACCCAAATCAGTTGCATTCCTCACAGAGCTCCTCTTACCATATTTGTAGACACCCAATTTTTCATCGAATTGAATATTTTTCTTTGTTCTGACGGGCAAAGTCATGGTGGGAGGATCACCTTTCACCATTTTGTTGTACATCTCTTCTACCACTTCATGCATAGCGGCTTTTGTTGCTTCAGGATCATGCATTCTACTCATTTATCACACCCCCAGAGTTTGCTGACCAGTTCCATTACTGGCCCAACCCGCTCCTTCTTTCTCTTCTTCCATTGATTCGTTTTCATTTCTATCAGTCTCGCTGTTTTCCGCAGGTGATTCAGCCCCACTGTCTTCTACAGGTGGTTCAGTCCCACTGTCTTCCTGCCTGCGTAATTCTTCGAGGATCTTTTCATCGAGGCGGTTTGCACCAATGACGTCACCCGCTCCGCGATAGAATACTTCGGTTTCTTTCCAATCTCCCTTTTCCAACCCCTCAAGAGAATATTCAATCGTTGCATTCACTCCAGGATCTAAAGTTTCAATCTTCCAAGCCCACAACCCACTCG